>DKXQ01000099.1:21913-22067 GCA_002493085.1 Lachnoclostridium sp. UBA7122 | reverse complement strand
TGGGAGTTTTTTTAGAAAGTCTTCTTTATTTGGTAATCATTTCAGAATAGATGATGAAAAACTGAGAGAATAAAAAAGATAAATGGAAAGTAAATCATAAAATTACACGAAAATTATAGCATTCTGGCATATTTCAAAGATTTTTCCAAAAGGC
>DKXQ01000099.1:17506-21613 GCA_002493085.1 Lachnoclostridium sp. UBA7122 | reverse complement strand
TATATGAAGCCGCTGGTGCTTAAATCTGGTTTTTTCAGATTTTATGCACCACTGTGTGCTTCGTTTAAGCGCAAGCGGCTGCCGGCTGGAAAAATTTTGAAATTGCCAGAGCTATATAAGTTAAAGTTCTATTGTTTTTTATCTGGGTTTAAACTATCCTTTCCACTAGTTTTAGCACCTGAATGATTTCTTCTGATATTCTTTTGGTTACTTTTGCTGGTATTTACATTGTTTTTCCTGCTTGCATTTTTATTAACGTTGCTGGTTTTACTGGTACTGCCTGGCTTATTAGCATTGTTAGTTTTACTGGCACTTCCTGGTTTATTAGCGTTGTTAATTTTGCTGGCACTTCCTGGTTTATTAACACTGCTGGTTTTATTAGCACTGTTCCCTTTGTTATTTTTGCTTTCTTTTCCATTTTTAGGCGCAGATGTATCATTAGTTACAATAAACCTCTTAGGCTTGCTTTCTTTTTTTATCTGTTCCTGCCTGTTTTTTGGATTATTAGCTCTTTTGCTGCTGTTCTTTGGAACATCTTTCCTTTCAGGCCTTTTTTCTGTACTGGCTGGTTTATTATTTTTTGTATTACCAGCAGTATTTTTCTGTGCTGGTTTTTTTGCCTGTTTTTGTACTGGTTTTTCTTCTTTGCCCTGTACTGGCTTTTTTTCTAAGTTTTGCACTGGTTTTTCTACTGCTTTTTCTGGGGTTTGTGTCTGTTTTTGTACTGGCTTTTCTAAAGTTTCTGGCTCTTTCAGGGCTTTAGCAGTAATAGATGTTTCCTGCCTTGCTTCTTTAATATCATCCAGTCTTTTTCTCAGCTTGTCTTTTCTTTCTTGTCTTTTCATTTCAGCTTCTTTTTCTTCATCTGTTTCCTCATCTTCCACATATTCCCCGCCATGTTTTTGAATTATGAAATATGCTATAAGTTTTACAAGAGTACCAAAATAAAATAACCCTATAACAACAACTGATACAAAAAATAAATCTGGCATAACTATCTTTATAATGCCCCATGGGGCAATACAGTAACGTACAATAAATATAAGGGACGTTGGCAATATAATATGCAGTATTATATCCATTGACAGACGTATTACACTGAACTTTTCCCTTGTCCACCTTATCCATACTTCCATAAGCAGAAACGGCATCAGTGCACATACAAAAGCAATAAAATATATTATATCAGCAGCCATATGTTTCATAAAATAATCCCTTGAACTTACAGACTCTGCCTGGCCGCCCATTACAAGTGATACTACACCTGCTTCAATAATATCTGTAAATTGCTGTCCTGCTAAAGCATCAGCCGAATTAAACAACATTGTTATGCCTATATCCATTGAAGGAATTATAAACATGGCAGATGTGTAATCATCCACAGAGCCATTGCAATAATAAACTTCCATGCCATCTTTTTCTGTTACAGTCCATCCCATTGAATAATATGCATCTGTCCCAAATATGCTTTCTCCAGCTGGTTTACTGCCGCCCAGTATGGTTTCAATTGAATTATATGATATAATCTTTCCTCCAGCAGAAAGATACATCTGCATATATTTACCCATATCTTTTACATCAGAAGCAAGACCATTTGATGCTTCACCAAGCCAATAGTCCTGATTATTATTAATTTTGTTTTTTAGCGGCAGACCAAAATAGTTTTTATTGCCAGGTGTAATAGTTTCAATACCAGATGTCCCGCCAGATGTATAAGTTGACTGCATGTCAAGTGGTACAGTTATATTTTCCTTTATATAAGAAGCATAACTCTGTCCAGATACTTTTTCTATAACTTTGCCAAGCAGATTAAATTTGGAATTAATAGAAAGTTCTCCTGACTCTGTATTAGTATCATATAAAGTAAAAGCATCTGCAGATTTTAACACCGGGTTTGCAGATTGTCTTGTATATGATAAAAGGTCCTGTATAGATGTTCTGGCAGAAATGCCAGACAGTGAACTGTCAGAAACATACTTATATACATTGTCATCAAGACTGATATCTCCTTTTTCAACAAGCTGCATTATTGCCAGTGTAGTAAATGTTCTTGTAAGTGCACCTATCCGCAGGTCAGATGAAGTTTCCTTAATATCCCCAAATGCTGCACTGTATATTTCTTTTTGTGAAGTAACTATGGATAAGGACACTCCCGGTATATGGGCAGCAGCAAGCTGTTCTATTATATATTCTTCAACTTCCCCTTCATGATAGCTTGTAGCTGCACCAGCTCTTATAAAACCTGAAAAAAATAGTATTATAGCAAGTATTCCAGTCAAAACTCTTTTGTTCATTGCCATCCTCCATAATTAGTATAATCGGAATAAGAATTATAATCACCTAGTATATTATATCAAAAATGGACATTACAATCAACTGAATGTAATGCCCAGTCTATATTTTTATTTTATGCTAAAGCAGCAGTAATAATTGCCATAGAATATACTTCTGCGGCATTACAGCCTCTTGACAAATCATTTACAGGTGCATTAAGGCCAAGCAGAATAGGTCCATATGCATCAAAGTGCCCCATACGTTGTGCTATTTTATATCCAATATTGCCTGCATTTATATCAGGGAATATAAATGTATTAGCATGTCCACCTACTTCTGAACCAGGGCACTTTGTGTGTGCAACCTTTGGTGCAACAGCAGCATCAAACTGCAGCTCACCATCTATTGGAATATCAGGATATTTGGCTTTTGCTTTTTTCGCTGCATTGCTCATCTTGTCAACCGACTCACCTGCACCTGAACCATATGTTGAGTAACTTAAAAATGCCATCTGTGGCTCAATGCCAAATATCTTTGCACACTGGGCTGCTTCACCTGCTATTTCAACAAGCTCATCTTCTGTAGGATTAATATTAATTGCACAGTCAGCCATTGCAAGCACTTCATTATCACCTGTAGCACGTGGACGTACAAGTATAAAGCATGACGACACTATAGTATTCTCTGGCTTTGTCTTAATAATCTGAAGTGCAGGACGTACTGTATCAGCGGTTGAATATGTTGCCCCGCCCAGAAGTGCATCTGCTATGCCCATTTTTACAAGCATTGTACCAAAGTAATTTCCCTTTTTAAGAACCTCCCTTGCCCTTTCAGGGGTCAAACCTTTGCTTTTGCGGATTTCACACAAACATTCAACCATCTCATCTATTTTATCATATTTATCAGGGTCAATAATTTCTGCACCTCTTATATTAAAGCCGGCCTCCTCGGCAGCTTCAGCAATTCTTTCTTCATTGCCAACAAGTATAGGATGCAGGAAACTGCTTGCAAGCAGACGTGATGACGCTTCAAGTATACGTTCATCTTCCCCTTCTGTAAATACAATCTTTTTAGGATTTTTCTTTAAAATAGCAATCAACTGGCCAAAACCAAACATTATCCCATCTCCAATCTTTTTTATTAATAAATTATGACAGACATAAAAAAATATAAATATTTTTATGTACTATGCATAATTGTCCTATAATTTTCTAAGATTGTCAAGCCTGAATTTATATAAATAAACAACAAATTTTCGTTATTTTTTTATAATTGACCAGCTTTCTATCAGCCTGTCTAATGTGTATATGGCATTGGCAGGACTTGTTGAAGGAAGCTTTATAATTTCCCGTTTTGTATAAGGATATGAATACTTCATATAAAGTTCATATGCTTTAGCCCCGTTTGCATAAAGCTTGTGGATTCTGCTGCCATTAAGTACAGGCATAATATCGTTGGTAACAACATCTTTAATTGATGAATCACTTGAGCCTTTAATAGTGCAGCTTGCAATAACATCCCATACTGCTATATTATTACTGATAAGCAGCTTCTTTTTATCTTCGGTTGTAACAGGTATACTGCACCCTGTTAAAGCTGCAATAACTTTCCAGAACCTGTTTTGCGGATGTCCATAATAAAAGTTGTTTTCCCTTGACTTAACTGATGGAAAAGTACCAAGAATAAGCACTTTTGAACTTTTATCCCATACAGGTCCAAAAATATGTGTAATATTTTTATACTCTTCCATTTTCTGCCTCCATTTATAAGTCAAGCGGATATTCGCAATCCGCTTCGCTACTTGCCCATAACCTCATAGCTGCTGTCGCAGCT
>DKXQ01000099.1:17027-17176 GCA_002493085.1 Lachnoclostridium sp. UBA7122 | reverse complement strand
AGGGCTTACTTGATGAGGTTAAATGCTAAAAGTTTAGCACTTTACAAAAAAGTAATTATAATTTAAGATATATTATATAATTTTTTTATTTGATAGAGGAAACGTAATGACACCTGAATCACAGTTTATGCTGACACCTGACCAGAAAA
>DKXQ01000099.1:0-16724 GCA_002493085.1 Lachnoclostridium sp. UBA7122 | reverse complement strand
TATGCTGACACCTGACCAGAAAAACATGATATTTGAAAATATGAGCGATGGAGTTATGACTATTGACGCATCTGGAATAGTCACATATTTAAATTCTGCCTGTGCTGATATTTTTGAAATTGAAGAGGCAGATAAAATAGCTGGCCAGTCTTTTGCCAGATGCTTTCTGGCTAATAAAAAAAACAGGGCATTTAACAAACTCTTTGAAGACTGTATTAAGAATAACGAACGCCCTGAAAAAACAAATGTAAGATACAGGTCTGGCACAGGCATGAAGCATTTAAATATAGCTATAAGCCTTATACAGTCTGAAGAAATAACTCCGGCAGGTGAGAAAGCGTTTCCTGGAATGATAGTTCTTATAGAAGATACTACCGACAGATTTACATTGCGGCAGCATGAACATGACTGTGCATATATATTTGCTGGTCTTATAATATGCACAAGCCTGTTTCTTCTTGCATGGAGTCTTATACGGTTTACGCTTCATATATATTTAAAATCATCAACCTATACATTTATAATAGAATGTATTACATTTGCCCTGTTCCTTGAAATAGTATTTATGACAAGCTTTTCCATGCGTGATATAGGTCTTGCGCCAAAACTGGCAAGGCTTAAAAAAAATATCCTGGAAACTATGCTGCTTGCTGCCATTGGATGTCTGGCACTGGTGCTGGGCAAGGTTGTCCTTAACCTTATTGGAATAAGAATTAAGGCATACTTTATAGGAGGTTCACTACACGGTGCATATGTCTATGCATACACTTCACTTATACAGGAGTTTCTTGCACGTGGTGTTATACAGACATGTGTAAAATCCCTGATGCGTATAAAATACCAGAAAACTTTTGGCATTATACTTACATCCCTGCTGTTTTCAATTATGCATATCCCTCTTGGTTTTTATTTTATGGCGTGTGCTCTGGTTTTAAGCCTTGTACTTGGATATATCTATGAGCGCCAGGGAGATATCTGGGGATGTGTGTTCCTGCACTGGTGCTGCGGCTACGTCGGGATGTGCCTGTACTTTTAACGACACATCCCTGTTAAGTTTTTAGCGCACAAATTCTTTGCCTGTAAGCATAACATATGCTTCCTTATACTTGCCAGATGTCTTTTCTACAATCTCTTCCGGAAGTTTATAACCACTATCAGGATTAGCCTTAAGCCAGTCTCTTACAAACTGCTTGTCAAATGAAGGCTGTCCCTGTCCAGGCTTATACCCCTCTAAAGGCCAGAATCTTGAGCTGTCTGGTGTAAGCATTTCATCGCCAAGAACTATGCTGCCATCTGCACCAAGCCCAAATTCAAACTTTGTATCAGCGATAATAATGCCTTTGGACAGCGCATACTCTGCGCATTTTTTATAAAGTGTAATTGTATAATCCTTTATCTTTTCTGCATATTCCCTGCCTTTGCCTGGAAATTCTTTTTCAAGAATTACAGCACTTTCCTCAAATGTGATATGCTCGTCATGGTCTCCTATTTCTGCTTTGGTCGTAGGTGTATATACAGGCTCTGGCAGCTTGTCTGATTCTTCTAGTCCCTCAGGCAGCCTTATGCCACATACAGTACCATTTTTTTTATAACTTTCCCACCCACTTCCTGTAATATAGCCACGCACTATACACTCTATAGGAAGCATCTTAAGCTTTTTACACAGCATGCTGTTGCCATTAAAGCGGGCACTTCTGAAAAACTCCGGCATTTCACTGGTATCTGTAGAAATCATGTGGTTTGGCACAATATCACTTGTAAAACCAAACCAGAACTTTGACATCTGTGTCAGGATAGCGCCTTTATCTGTGACCTCATTCTTTAATATTACATCAAATGCAGAAATCCTGTCAGTTGCAACAATGACAAGACTGTCACCATTGTCATATACCTCGCGTACCTTACCTTCTTTAACTGGTGAAAATTCTCTCATATTTTACCTCCATTTTCTTCCAGACCATGCCACTTGCAAAAAGTGCATATGCAAAAGGATTATATGCCTCTTCCATTAAATGATGGTCAATGGAACTGCTGATTGCCAAAAGCACGATAACAAGCATAAGTGCTGTATCCTGCCTGTTTTTATAACATATCACACCATAAATAATAAAAACCATACCCAAAAATACCAGCCCATAACGGAGCAGTATAAAAAGATAAGAACTATCTATAAAGAAATATGGCTTTGTATGTTTTGTAGAGCCGCCAAATCCTTCCATTGGTATATTTTTCCCAAAAAGTGTGATTCCATATTTTTTCAAACCTGTATAAGCCAGTGATAACCTTCCAGTAATAAATTCATTGATAGCGGCCATTATTTCACTGTCAGCCCTGTAAGAAGCTGATAAATAATACATAAGAGCCCCCAGAACCGGCAAGCTTGCTACAGCAGTCCCTGCCCAGATTTTTCTATATTTCAGGTATGCTTTTGTTTTCTTAAAAAAGACAGTTTTATCTATGCGTCTTCCTGTTGTAATATCTGTAACAGCCGTCTGTTCTCTTCTGCCTGACGACTGTACTATCCGGTATCCGCCAAAAAATATTACCACCAGAATAATACATGTAGTATCAAGCTTTGCATGGCAAAAGTAAAAAACCAGACCGTCAATAATACATGTCCCCACATAGTGGTACCAGCGGAACTGTTCATGATATAGATAAAAGGCTGCAAGAACCATATAAAACACATGTGCAGCAAAGTCTGTTGTGTACACACAGCCAAATGAATACCTCAAACGTTCAGTCTCTATTGATGTATAGGCAAGGTTTTCAATTACTCCCAGAAGTGATGCAAAAAATGCAAGCCCCATAATAGTAATATTCATCAGCAAATACACTTGTAGTATTTTTCTAAATGGTATATCTTTTGCTGCAACTATATCCAGTACCCATAAAAATATTCCTACATATCCGCTTGATAATGTTACCATAATACAACAAGCAAGCATTGCAGCCACAGCGGCAAACATTTTAAATGTATAAGAATCAAACAATATAATCTTTGTTGCCAATAACAAGGCAGAAACCATAAGACATATTTTTAAAATTATCCCCAAATCAGGAAATAATGTTGTTCTCATAATATTTAAAAAGGCAGATAAAGTAAATCCCATATAAAACAACAATTCACCATTGTGCGGGTCTTTAGTCCATTGGTTATATTTGTCTTTCAGAGCAGCCATTTTTATCATCCTCTTATGCAATATACTTATTATTCTATCACAATACAGCCCCATACGGGAATTCCAAACTTCTGGCATGTTCCCATCTGCCTGCTAAGCTGTGGATAAGTATTCTCACCAGCTTTTAATACTATTACTGTATATTGCCTTTCAATCATCTGCTCTAATCCAGCAGCATTTTCCCCTGCCATAACTGCTGACGACACAGTTATTTCTTTCTCATGGAACGCAGTTATTATTTTATCTGACACAGTTTTAACAGATTCATCCTCAGAAAGAAGATTTAAGAAAAATCCGTCTGCATGGCATTTCTTTGCCATCAGGCCAAGCTCAGTAATTTCAAATGCTGTATCAGAATCTTCTCCTGTCTTCTGGCTGCCACATGAAAAAACTGGTATATCCATATGCCCAAGTTCTTTAGCTGAACGTATCCTGTCGCTTATTATATAACGCAAAGTAAAAACTGCAAATGGCAATACACATCCAAGCGCTAATCCAAAAATTATATAGATTATAAGCGTTTTATTGCCTGGTGCTGCAGATTCCAGTACTGCAGGTGTGTTGTCCTCAATATAAGTTGCCTTGGAGCTTTTATTTGATATCACTCTGCTATTATAATCTGCAAGGGAAATATTATAATTCTTTAAAGTGTCCATCTTGGCGTTTTGCGCATTGGCCAAATCGTTATCGGTCTTTGTATAAAATGTGCTCTCCATCGGTTTTAAAGAAAACTGTCCATATACGTTTATTATCTCAGGTACTTGTTTCTCTAAACCATTCTGGAGTATTTCCAGTATCTTCTTTCCCTCTTCCTGCTCATAGTGTAATACAGTGATATTTAATATATTGCCATTAGTTGCCCATGAAAACAGTTCTCTTAAATATCCTGATTTATCACTTCCATACTTTGCTTCAAGACACTGCTGTGCATTGCCATAAGCAAAAAAGTTGGTCAGTGCATACATTACACCACCTGGGTCAGCCGTGTCAGCTACAACATACTGTGCTATTGACACATATATATTGCCAGGGTCAAGTTTCATATAATCTGCTTCATCTACATATTTTTGCAGCTTCCGTATCTCTTCTTTAATAATATCTATATTTCCCTGTGCTTCTTCTATCTGTTTATCATAAGCTTCAAGCTGTTCATTATATATATCAACTTCTTCCTGCTGCTCATCTGACAAGTACCTAATTTTATTAGCCTGGCGGTAGCCAATTACCCCCAGTGCCAGCACACAGATAACTGCAAATGGAATTATTATCTTTAAATGACTTATATAGTCATCTGCTATCTTTTTAAAATAATAACTTTTCCTGTTCATGTCTTTCCTCATTTCTTTCCTGTTTCCTGTACATAACCTTTTGTACACTTTATTCCGCTGGAAAGTGCTCTTTATCTGCCCAAGCATTTCTAAAATAAGTGGTTCTTTTCCACACACAAGCACTGCACCATAACATCCAAAAAAAAGTGCGGCAGATAAAAAAAGGCAAAATATTACATGTAAATCTAAAATTTTTACCCATAAAGCTGCCACTGTGCCCGCAAGAATAGCTATAAACAGGTTTTTCCAGTGAAATTTTACAAATGGATTGCCTGCTATTCCCAATATATAATTACACTGGACCAGTAAAACCACTATCTCTGCTACAAGCGTGCCTGTTGCTGCCCCGGCTGCCCCATGCCCTGGAATCAGGATAATATTCAAAGCTAAATCTGTGGCCGCACCTGCCATTACCGAATATAAAGTATTTTTCTCCTTTCCCATTGCTACAAGTATCTGTATTCCTATAATATTTGTTAAACCAATTAACAGTATAGTAGGCATAATTATTTGCATAGGAATTACTGATTTAGCATATGCAGGTCCTGACATTAATTCTATGCTTTCTCTTGCAAATAAAATAAAATAAACTACTATTGGAAATACCAGCCAGAGCATTGTATGGACTGCTTTCTGCAATGTCTCAATAAAACTTTTTTTCATGTCTTTTTCAAGGTAATATGACATCCTTGGAAGCAGGACTATTACTACTGCACTGACAATATTAACAAAAATTACTTTAACATTAACTGCGGCATTGTAGTATCCTGTCTCTGTGGAATCTTTCATCATGCCAAGCATAAAAGTATCAAGATTAGTATATACCATTGTAGCACATGAAATGGCAAAAAGTACAAATACCTGTTTTATATGGCGTTTTATATTGTAATGTCCTAACGGTTTTATATAAATATACTTATGTGCATGGAAAAAGTTTAAAATGCCAGATGCCTGTGAGGCAAAAATAGTAATTATCCCATAATAAATATAATCAGACTTTTGTCTTACAAAAATAAACAAGAAAGGTATTGCCACAATTTTAAAAACCAGAGCCCTGGATGTAATATACGAATACTGCTCTACTGCCTGGTATAGCCACTCTAAGCTGGCAGTCCTTAGTAAAACCATTGCACTCATAGCAAAAAACAGTGTTTTATTATTATACAGCTGTGGAACATTAAACACTAATACTATAAAAAGAATATAGGAAAAAAACGTCATAAGCATATTGGTAAAAAACAGCTCATGTACTGTCCTGCTAAGTTCCTCTTTATCATCCCTTACACTGGCACATGCTTTTACACCATATGTAGGTATGCCAAGCTGTGCCAGTATTGTAAAATAAGTAAGGACTGACGTTGCAAAAGAAACTCTTCCCATTCCGTCCGGATGTAATATCCTTGATGCATATGGATAGGCTATAACCGGAAAAATATAGGAAGATACCTTTAATACCCCATTCAAAAGCATATTATATGCAAGTGACTTTTCTTTTGCCATTTACTACACCTATCCCTGCATTTTATATACAAAAGTAACAGCTATTGCACACATATTACACCACTGGTCTCACTGCCAAGGTCTTTTAACTGTGTAAACATATATTCAAGTTCTTTTAATGTTCCCTTCCCTAGTTCCTCAATAATAACAATATTATTTTTATTGCACAATTCAGTGTACTTCTGCCCACCATCAGATAAAGCTACTTCATTGCATTTTATGCCGCTTTTTTCTATTGCCCTTATTGCTAATTCCATCTGTGACTTTCCAGTCTCTGTTGCACAATTATTTATTATAGTAAGGGAAGCGATATTATTATTATTGCAGTATGTGTTAATTTTGGCAATAATAATATCAAGGCTTACAGGCTTATCACTGCCAACATCACCTAATATTAATCTTGCCAGTTTATTTTTATTCTGTCCAAATGTCCCAAATACCCTTGCAAGCCCTGCACTTGTAATCTGTCTTTGGACAAAAATCTTTCCATTAAACATTGTAAGTACAACCACTGCAGCTACTACAACAAACCCTCCAAACAGTATGCCAATAATAATGTATTTTAATACAGTGCCAAGCCCGCCCTGTTCCACTTCTTCATCATCTTCATGGCCTTCCATCTGGTCGACAAGCTGTTTATACAGTGCAACCTGTGTTTCATCTAATGTATCATATACTGCTTTATGCTGGTTATATAAGTCCATAATCTGTGTATTATTTGAAGTTTTTGCAGATAATACATTATTATCAGTTGTCTGGTATGTGCTTGAAAGAATTTTCCTTATTGAATGGCCTTCATACTCTTTCTGTACTTCTTTGCTGAATTCTTCTACATTTTTGACAATTAAATCCTGCAGTTCCTGTGTCTGTTCCTTATTTTTGCCAATTATTTTTACTGATATAATTCTATTTAAATCATCGCCTTTGTCGTAATTATTTTCACTGTCTTCAGTTACATTAGTCCTTGTTCTGTTGTCCATATAACTTATTAATTCAACAAGGTATTTCGCTTCCACTTGCCCGGAAAATTCTGCCGCAACTTTTTTATACATATCACCATCAAACATAAATGACATATACATCTGTCTGATGTATTTATTATTAGTATTGTGGTCCAGCATAAAATCTATTCTTGCTACATTGACATTGTTAGGATCCATTGACAAATAAATGGAATTTTCCATATATTCTGTCTTATCATCAATTATTCCCTGATGTGCAACCAGATTTTCAACTTTTGCCCGTTCATCAGGGTCAAGACTTTTATACAAAGTTTCCACTGGTACTTCTTTCTGGGACGATTTATGCTTATATGAACCAAGCGCACCAAATACCGCAGCAAAAACAATACATGCTATCAGGATTATCTGCCATTTTCTCAAAATTTCCCACAATAACACTCTTAAATCAATTACAACTTCATCATTATCCATTGCTTTTCTCCTGTCATAAATTATAATTATTTTTAACATGCAAAAAGCAGTTATTCTGCTCCTTTACTAAATAGTACAACCCAGACTGTTTTCATAATGATTTTTATATCAAGCCTTAAGTTCCAGTTGTCAATGTATTCACAATCCAGCTTAACTATTTCATCAAAGTCAGTTATGCTGCTTCTGCCACTTACCTGCCAAAGGCCTGTCAGTCCAGGCTTTATGCTTACCCTGCGTCTGTGGTATGGATTATACATCTCAAATTCAGACTCAGTAGGCGGACGTGTGCCAACAAGGCTCATATCACCTTTTATAATATTTATGGCCTGCGGCAGCTCATCTATACTCAGCTTTCTGATAATCCTTCCTACAGGAAATATCCTTGGGTCATCTTTTATCTTAAACATATAGTCACTGCCCATTTCATTCTTTGCCATAAGTTCAGCTTTTCTCTCTTCCGCATCCATATACATAGAGCGGAACTTATATATCTGGAATCTTCTGCCGTTTCTGCCGATACGCGTCTGTTTAAAAAATATAGGGCCTGGGGACTGCAGTGCTATGCCAGCCGCAACAAATGGAAGTGTTATGCACATCGCAATAAAAAGCAATATCCCGCCAAGTATATCCATAATACGCTTAATTACTACATCACGTATTACATATTCATAATTCGCATATGTAAGTACCCCATATATGCCCATATATCCAAACTGCTTTTTGCCAAATTCATATCCATATTCCTGTATATCCAGATGTATCTTTATCCCCATTGGATGGAGCCATTCCATTATTTTCTTTATATCTTCATCTGCTTTAGATATATGTATAAATGCTCCGTCTACAGGAATATTTTTTATCACATCTTCCATACTGTCCATATCTGCAACAACAGGAACCCCGTCAATGTCCTGCCCTGTCATATTTTTATCAATTAATGTAATATATTCTACATTTAAATAGTTAATTTTCCTAAGCTCTTTTAACACATCCCCTGCATGTAAGCTGTCTGATATTAATACAAGCTTTTCTGCATATGTAGTCATATACTTCCGCCGGAGTATTTCCTTTAAAAGCAGATGTCCAATATATGTTCCTATAATGGATATTACAAAAAAGTACCCCATGTGCAGCCTTGAAAAATTACTTCCAAGTTTCATAACATAAAAAAACGTCATTACACATGCAAATACTATAACATACTGCTTTAGTACAAGAAAAGCCTCCCTTGCTTTATCCCTTGTCAGGAAATCAATATTAGTCCTGAAAAAAAGCTGTACTGCAATATAAGCAATGATTACAAACCAGAAAAATACTGCATAATCAGCATCGGTCATTATATGTATTCTTACATGGCTGAACCTAAGTAAATTGGCAATAGCATATGCTACAAGCATAACACAGATATCCAGCAATATTGCAATATACTTAGATAAAGTTCTTATCTTCTGATCCATCCAATTACCCTTTCATTTTGTAAATCCACTTAAAGATTATAACATATTAATCCATAAATGCAATTGTTTAATTCTGGATTTATAAAAAATTTTAATATTTAACCTGGACTTTTTAAATTCCACTGGTTTTTCTTAATATTGCTGAAGCTATGTTATACAGTCTGTAATTGCTTTTCCGCAGCAGATATACTGCTCTATTTGCCATTTTCTTATATATCTGCGGATATTTTTTCCTGATGCCCTTATCAAGTTTAACAATCTTTCTTTTCATATCCGGACTTGCAGGATAACTCAGATATATCTTTATCTGGCTTGTTGCAAGTTTTGCTATGGCCTTTTCCAGATACTCTTTCTTAGGCAGGCTTAGATTCTTTTTATTATTATTGTATAATTGGATTATCCTTTTAAGCACCTTTTCATGATGTGCACAGTTTTTCTGCATATTTAAAATATCCATGCTCTGTGTACTAAGCCCAAGCCGGTACATATAGACAGGTTTAGGCAAAAAAGCAACAGTCTTAATATATGGGACTGGAAACAGCACATATTCAGCATCTACATAAAAACAGTGCCTGTCTAGCATAATATTGTTATTTTGTAATATTTCTGTCTTTATAGCCATCGCATGAATATTAATATATATATCCCTGCATATATTATCAAATAAATACGTCTTTCTATATTCCATACCCTTAAAAGTATTTTTAATTTTTTTAATCTTATGTTTTGTGCTGTCATCAACCCACCAGTAATCAGTTGATATAACATCAGCATCTGTAATTTTTATAAAATCTACAAGCTCTTTAAATGCGTGCTTATCTACCCAGTCATCACCATCAACTGTCTTAAAATATTTTCCTTTTGCCTCTGCTATTCCACAGTTGACAGCAGAGCCATGCCCGCCGTTTTCCTTATTAATTACCCTGAAAGTATCTGGATATTTTTTCTGGTATCTGCTGGCTATTAAAGCTGTATTATCAGCTGAGCCGTCATTTACAACCAGCACTTCAATATAATTCATAAAAGATTTGCCAATAAATGAATCCAGACATTCTTTTATATACTTTTCAACATTATAAGCTGCAACCGAAATAGTAAGTAACTTTTGCATAACGAAAATCTCCTCAATTCTTTTGTACGCCCTTATAAATGTCCCACATTCTCTTTTCTACAACATCCCTTGAAAACTTTTTGACTCTTTCCATATTCCATCTGCCCATCTGTTCCCTGCGTATATCACGTGGGACAGCACTTTTTCTATCCTTTTCTGTAAACATTCTTCTTACCTTTACAGCAAAATCTTCTGGCTCAAAACTTTGTACCAGATATCCGCCCTTTGCATGTTCAATTAAGTCTGTAACTCCCCTTATCCTGCCTGCAATAACCGGGAGTCCTGCTGCCATAGCCTCCATTACCACTACAGGAAGTCCCTCACGGAATGATGACAGTATAAAACAGTCTGATGCAGATAACAGGCCTGATACATCATTAATATATCCTGCCAGAAATACCTTTTTTTCTAAATGTAATTCCTGTATCTTTCTACGGATTGCAGTTTCTTCACTTCCTGAACCTCCTATTATACAGATTATATTTAAATCCATAAGTTCTGCCATCATTTCCACAAGCAATATATGGTTTTTGTTCTTTGAAAGTTCTCCTATACTTACAAGAATTTTAGTATCAGGAGTTATGTTCCTGCCAGTAATACTGTATATATATTCTGCTCTTTCAGCCATATCCATATTCTGCGGGCAGCTATCATCTGGCAGCTTTATCCCTATCCCTGGCACATATTCTGCCCTGCCTCTTACATGAAATCCCTGTCCCCTTTTATAATCTTCATGATTTATCAATATAAGCCTGTCCGTATATCTTGCAAGATATCTCTCTACTGGATAGTACAGCCAGTTTTTCAGAGGTGCGCCATTAAAGAAATGAAAGCCATGTGCAGTGTACAATACAGGGACACTGCGTCCAGATTCCTTTCTGGCCTTTTGGGCAGCAAGCCTTGTAATAACGCCACTCATCGGCATATGGCAATGGATTAAGTCAAACTTTTCTGACAGCATAAGCTGTTTTAACTGCAAGTATGACTTTTTAACCCCAGACGAGAATGGTGAACGCACAAAATCAATCTGGTGGGTTATAATTCCAGTGTTTTCAAGCCGGCTATTGTCTTTTCCATAAACCACATTATTCAAATCCGTAGCATAGTGCACTTCATAACCCATCTTCTGAAGTATTCTAACATTATTCATCTCATGTTGTGGAATAAATCCACTAACCCTTGTTACAAGCAGTGCTTTTTTCAAATGTCATGCCTCCAGTATTGTACAAATATACAGTTACATTTAATCCGCCAGGTCAAGATAACGCTTCCAAAATTCCAGATTTGTAAGTTCCTGGTATCTGCTGCGGTATTCCTCTGCTGCTTTATCATATGATTTGCGCATAATCCTGTGAATAAGATACATACTTTTCAAAAAGCCCAGCAGCTCTTTATAACTGCGTTTACATACAAAACCCTTTCCTGTATCTGGTTCATAATACAAAACCCTTTTTACACGGAATAAATGGGTTATAAATACCCCCACGGGCAGTACAGAAAGTTTATTCTTTGCTGGCAGTAACCACCCATTTAGAAAAATAATATGGCACAATTTAAACTTTTCTGTTTTATACAAAGATTCTTTCTTTATTTTTTCATGTCTCCAGTTCTTTTTATATCTATCAAGCTTTGCTGAAACATCCTGCAGTTTATATCCCATTTTCATAATATCCTGATGCAGTTCTACAGGTTCTTGTTCTTTCAGAAAGCCAGGTCCTTTACAAAAATCTGCCACTGCCTTTACTATTAATTCTTTGTTCTTGTAATTATATTTGCATAACTGTCCTATCATATGGATAAACAGATGTTTCTGTGCCTGTTTCCAGTTATACTGTGGCCTGTGGATGGCATTTACAATAAATAAATTCCTTGTATTGTAATATTCAAGGTTTGATGCCCTTCTGTTCTCAAAAGTATCATGCCAGACACTTATGCCATTTAGATGCATAGTCTTTTTCACATGCCGGATGTTATATTCTACATCATCCCTGTGGATAAATACTGGAAGTGGAAGGCTTTCAGCCAGTTTTTCATCAAATGGCATACAGCAGTACCACCAGCCATTGTACTCTTCTTTAGTAAACTTTTCATTGGCAAGTAAAAAGTATTTCTTAGACAGGTTATAACCCTCTTTAGGTGACTGTGCCCTTCCATTGTTCCAGCACTCACCACATGCATGTTGTATTTCCATAAAATCTGTACGTAAAAGGGCACCGCCTACAGACGCATCACTATATTTTTTACTGCACATACAAAGAAGTGTATACGTCCGGTATAAAGTTTCAGGTTCCAGCAGTATATCATCATCCATAAATAAAAAGTGTGTGTACTTCTGGCTTTCCTGCTCCTTAAGGGCTTCTATCATGCATCTTGTAAAGCCTCCGGTGCCACCTGCATTTTTATTATATACACACGTAATAAATTGTCCAGATATCTGGCCACAGTCCAAAGTATTGCCATTATCTGATATATATATCTTTATATTGCCATATAATGGGGAATCCGCATTATAGAGAACAGTACCAGAAAGCAGTTCTAATGTTTTGCTAATGTATTGCTCACGCTTATATGTGCAGATTCCCACAGCTATATGTACTTTATTAACAATTTCCCGGGTAGTTCTATAAGAGCCTGAATAAAAGACAATGTCTTCATCTGCCTGTAATTTAAAAAATATAATTCCGCCATAGACATCTTTTGGAATATCAAAAGCCAGCCTGGCAGAATGTTCTCCAGGCATTGTTTCAAAGGCTCTTTCCTCTATAACTTTCTCTATTGGAACATTATCTTGTAACTTACTATGGCACAAATATATCTTCCCTTTTCCTTTAATGCATATATGAAGCTGGAAATCTGTAATATCTGTATACTTCTGCCACTTTATTAACGAAAAGCCATTAAAATAAGTAAAAAAAGAGCAAATACTGCCTTTTTCCACCAGTAACTCCCCTAAATTAAAAACTTTTCCCTGTTCCCTGCGGTAATACAATATATCTTTATTGCAAATGTCTTCCTTTGGGAATATAATATTTTGCAAAATCATGTCTGTTTCCTTCCAAATTTGTATCTGTTATCCCTGCTAAATATACGTTTTTCAGGGTTGTTATTATTGTCAAATACAATTTTACTTATTATAACATTATGTTTCTTATTATGTCAACGTCCTGCAAAATTTTGCAGCCGTGAATAGTAACACTAAACCCGCTATGGAACAATCCACGTTTTTGTGTTATATTTATATTATAATACCAGGGTTAAAAGCAGATAGCAGTCTACGGCATTATACTATAAAAGTTTGTGGGGAGATTTATTATGAATAGTGATTATGATACTATATATAGCCAGTTTGAAAAAAACTTTAAGGAAGAAGCCAGCCCATTTCTTACAGACACCAGCATAAATAATACACTTGAAATAGAAAAAATACGTTTTAATAATGCAAAGAAATATAATATACCAGTAAATAAAATAGCTGGCAGCAGCCTTGCACGCTACACTAAAGACATGCTCCGGCACTGCCAGCCTTTATTTTTTATATACTATATTTTTAGTATGTTATCTGAACTCTCCTACTATCTGCTTATCTGGAGTACCCTGAAATGTATATATCTCTATTTTACAGGCTCAGAAAAAGCTTTTAGCAGTAAGCTCAGTTATTCTGTATCTCTGGTATTTTTTACATGTATAATTATATACAATGCCATTACACAAGGTTATGCAAGAAACCTGCTTTTTAAATGCAGCAAAATAAATATCCAGAATGTGAAAACAAAAATAAATATATTTAACGCCTTTTGCTGTTTTATATCTGTTGTTTTAGTTGCTGCAATGGCATTGTTTACATATTCTGGTTCTGGAAAAGTTCCTGCTGCCAGTTTTTCTTTATTTGAAATATTTATATTTACAGTTGCAATACTTTCCATATCTGGTGTTCACAATGTTATATATAGCAGCCATTTTACCCCATTTATAACAATAGGATATTTATATATGCTGCATAAGCCTGCTGAAACAGCCAGTGCTATATCACATTATATTGAACTGTCGCTGGCTGGCTTTCTTGTTTCACACCACCTTGCAATTCCAGAGTATAAAAAAGACGTACACTGGCAGATAGAATTTAACCAGACGCTGCGCCAGAAGATAATTACTTTCCGGGTATATGGCGCACTGGCTTTTTTCATAACATCTATGCTTTTTGCTATATGTTTAAGACAGCTTATAATCACAGGACTTTCACCTGGATTAATAATATTTACAGCAGTAACGCTTATTACTGTAGTACTTATGTTTTCAGAAATAATTTCATGTAACTGCATATTAAAAGAATGTACAGCAAAACAGCCATGAAATCAAGCTTTTCTTACTACTGCTGCAGCCATTTTCAAAATATCTTTATCTGGTTCTTTTAAATCAGGAATACATATTACAGGTATTCCTGCGGTGTAAGCCGCCTTTACCCCATTTTCTGAGTCCTCCAGTACAAGTGCTGCTGATGGTGCTGTTTTAAGTTTTTCACATGCCATAAGAAATATATCTGGTTCAGGCTTTGAATGTAGAACCATTTCCCCGCCAATGATTTCACTAAAGTATTCAAGAAGCCCTGACTGTCCAAGGTATTTTTTAATGTATACTGACTTTGTAGAAGATGCAACTGCACATGGTATATTCTTTTCCTTAAGCATTTCAAGCAGTTCTTGTATCTGTGGTTTGATATTAAGCCCTACTGTCTCTGCAATAATTTCAAGCCTTGACTGCGCAACATGTGAACACTCTTCAAGCGGGTAATCATCACCATAATTTGCAAGCATAATATTCTTTAATGTACTGCCTGTAGTTCCTGTAGTTTTTATATATACTTCACGTGAAAGACTGTATCCCTTTTCTTTCATAGCAACAGCAAGCTGCTCCATAAATACACGTTCTGTATCAAAAACCAGCCCATCCATATCAAATATTACAGCTTTAAAATTTTTCTGCGCATTAACAGCTTCAAATAAATCAGAGTATTCTTTTTTCATAAGATTTAACAGGCACAAAAACCCATTACCCCTGGGTAATGGGAGTGCCGTCCTCCTTTCTGTGCAGACTGTAAGCATTATATCCTGTTTAATTTATTTTTCACTTTTTCAAAATCAGCTTTAATCTTCAAACGTTTTTCTTCAATTTCCTTTTTACGCTCCATTCTGTTCTTCTCATGAATCTTGCGTCTGGCTTCTCTTTCCATTTCTATCTGAAGCTCTCTGGCATCTTCAATCTCTTGTGCTACAAGTGCTGCATCCTGGCGTATAATATCAGTCTGGAAATTCCCAAGCCTTGCATCAAATATATTTTTATCATCCTCCATAACTAGCGCAATAAGCGCAGTATCGCCATCGCCAAGTTTCTGGCTTACCTGTTCCATCATTTTTGACAAGCTCCATCTGGGAAATAACACATGAATCACTAACCATCTCCCGCTTCAGTTCAGAAAAGGCCTGGTAAGCTTCACTCTCAATTTTAAAAATTATTGTTACTACATTTTCCATTTGGAAATTCCCAACTTTCTTTTTTCTTCTACTTTAGTCCACTTTAATATTTATGTCAATGATTTTGGAAAGACACAGTATCATAATCTGATTTATAAAAAGACTTTTTTAGTTCTAAATGTGCATCAATGTTATATGTACCATTATAACAAGAAAAAGCCCATTCCCCGCCATGCTCTGTCTGCTGGAAAATATATTCCAGATACCAGCCCTGCAGTGCCGGATCATCACCACTGTATTCTTTGCGTATGGCAAGCGTACCAAAATGGAACTGGCAGCTGTCATTGCCATCCATGGTCTGGCAGCTGTGTTCTTCTTTTGCAGATACAACAGAAATTCCTTTATGATAAATTGTAGGCTGGCTGCTTTCATTATGAAAAGACAGTTCCTCTATATTGCTGTTTTCCCAGTCTGCCAGATCCATCTGTGTACAGACAATATCTGTTCCTATGCCATCTATAATACTGTCCAGATGTCCAATCAGTGCTTCCACATTACTGCGTGAAATAAAATCCTGTGTCTGAAGCCACGCACAGTACCACTCAGCCTCATCAATCATTGCTATTGCATCATCCATATCATGCTCATATTTATGTACTGTCTGAGGTATACTATCATCCATGCATCCAGACAAAAACATACTTAAAATAACAGTTATTGTAAAATTTAATAGCCATTTCTTCATAATAAAAAACACCTGCCTGTCTGCTACTAAGTTAAATTCATCTTAACAGCCAGCATATTAAAACTGACTTAACTTTTTATATTTGATGGCCAGCAGTACCGCACTTATAACATCAATACAAAAAATAAATTGGAGTAATATATATAAAATAGTCCTGGCTTTGGAAATATTCTGTTCTTTTTTAAGTTTCAATATACAAAATATTCCCCAGGTACCAGTTAATGTAATAGACAGCATATTAAAAACAAAAATAAACACAATAAGCCCCATAAGTATCACTGTAAAAATAACTATAATGGCCATAATAAAATTACAAATATAAGCAACAATATGAATAAGTTTAATATTTCTGTTTGATTTTAATAAATCATATGCTGTATAACTATTATCCTTTAATACATAGACACCCTTTATAATAATCATTATTATTGTAACTATAAAACAGGCAATAATAAATATAAAAAATTAAATATTATCCAGACAAAACAGAGCGGATTAGA
>DKXQ01000250.1 GCA_002493085.1 Lachnoclostridium sp. UBA7122 | reverse complement strand
GCCGCTGGTGCTTAAATCTGGTTCTTCCAGATTTTATGCACCACTGCGTGCTCCATTCAAGTGGGAGCGGCTGCCGTCTGGAAAAATTTTGAAATTGCCAGAGCCATATTTCCATATTAGTCCATATTATCTAAAATTGCTCCAGCTCTCTGTTACTGTCTACAAGCTTTACAAGTTTTCCTTTAACATCATTGGCTGTAGCTAAAATTATATCTGCCGAAGCAGCAATCTGCTCTGCTGAAGCGGCAAGGCTGTCAACACGTCCGTTTATATCAGTTAATACCCTCATAAGGTTTGTACTGTCTTCCATTATTTTTGAAACATACTGTACAATTTCTTCCTGGCTTTTATTACTTCTGGATGCTGTCTCGCGGGAATTTGTCGCAAGATTATTAATTTCGCTGGCAACTACAGCAAACCCTCTGCCAGCTTCACCTGCCCTTGCAGCTTCAATGCTTGCATTAAGTGCAAGCAGGTTTGTCTTCGAGGCAATAGAGACAACTTCTTCATTATTACCAGTAAGTTCTGATATCATGCTGTCAATGGTATGCATTGACTGGTCCAGGTTCCTGCAGAAATCAGCAATATCATGCATATATTTTGCTATCTCTGTACTTTCCTCAGCATTGTTTGTATTGCCTTCTGCCATCTGGTCTACTGCTTCATGCAGAACCTTAAAGTTATCATTTATTTCATTTACAGTTCTTATAATTCTTTCGCCCTGCTGCTTTACAATTTCCTTTTCAGCTTTATTTTCTTCTGCAAGCTGCATCGCACTTTCTCTCTGGTATTCAACCTGGCTTTTTATATAATAAATACAGTTTTCTTTCTTATTAAAACCATTATGTATTGCTGTAACCATATCTGCACAACTGTCATACCCACAGCATGAACAATTTATGTGCTGTTCTTCATATGTATGCTTGTTCATATTGGCAAATATTTCCTGTTTCTGCTGATCTGATGGCATCTCATTTTTACATGTGCCAGAAAGGTCCTCATATGTCCTTAAATAGTCCTTAAGGTCAAGATTCCGGAACTGGTGGTTAAACTTTTTTAAGCGCTTTTTAGGTGAGAGTTTTTTTGACCATGCGCTTGTCAGATTATTCTTTTTAACACTTTCCCTTATTGCCAGTACATTATATAATGCGTCATCAGTTTTAGATATTGCCGGGTCTGTCGCTGTGCCACACAGGCAGCCTGCAGAACAATTAAGCGCATCTATAAACAAATATGGAGTCCTGCCCTTTTCTATCCTGTCTTTATTATTTTTAAGAAAGTCATACAAATGTTTTTCGCCTTCTATCTGCCTTATAAAGACACTTTCGCCCAAAAACCAGTAAACGTTCTCTTTAAGCCCGCCTGGTGCAGGATAAAGCGAGCCAAGGCCATACTCAATTTCATCAGAACACAATTGTCCATATATATTATTATTTTTAACATATTCCATAAGATGGGCAAATGTAACATTATAGTGTATATAGCCTTTATTGGAAGGTTCTTCCATTTCAAGCTTTTTAGCTATACATGGGCTTATAAATGCCAGCTTGTCTGTAATGCCCATAACCTTTTTTGCATATATTGCAGCACACATCATAGGACTTTGTACTGGAAAAAGCTTTGGGATAAGTTCTGGCATATACCGCTCTATATAGCCAACAACTGCGGGACATGGCTGTGAAATGCCCCCTTTAAAATCATTTTTCTGTATATAGTTCAGATACCCCCATGTAGTAATATCTGCGCCAAAAGAAACACTTATAATCCGGTTGATGCCAAGTTTTTTTAAACCACCAAGCACTTTTTCATATTCATTTGGATAATTTGCTTTAAATGCTGGTGCAAGCAGAATAGAAATTTTTTCTCCATGCTTTAATGCTTTAAAAAACTCTTCTGTATCATCTGTAAATTCCCTGGCAGAATGTTCACAGACATCAAAGCACGCACCACATGCAACGCACATTCTGCCATCAACATCAATTCTGTTCTTTCCATCTTCCAGGCAGGATGCAACACAAGCCCCTGCACAGCTGCAGACACTTATGCACTTATTACACCCTATACAGTTATCATTTGTTATTACTAACCCGTTATTAAGCATTATATATCCTCCAATTGTATATGATTTGTAAAATTTAATGCTTATTTCCCATATCTTCTATTATTGGAGCTATCTGTGACAACATATTATCTATATCCTCAAACATGGAACTTTTAGTTGTACCCAGTTCATTTGCTCTTTCTATATGTTCAAGGACTTCATTATACTGTCTTTCTGTTTCTGTAAATGACTGCCTGACACCATCCAGATGTCTCTGTGACTGGCTTATTACATCTGTTATCTGTTCCTGTACTGTTTCTGCGCCATCTGCGGCTGAGATGATTTCGTCAAACATATGATATGTTTTATCAACATTTCCTATACTTTGTGATACCGCTTCATCTGACGCATTAATACTTTGATACATCTTTTCAGTTCCATGCCCCACATTGTCAATAGCACTATCTACAATGCCTGTCAGCTCCTTAATCTGGTCAGCTAAATTCTTCACTTCTCCTGCAACTACTGCAAAACCTTTTCCCTGTTCTCCCGCCCTTGCTGCCTCAATAGTTGCATTAAGCGCAAGGATATTTGTCTGGTCTGCAATAGTTTCTATCTGTCTCATGCATTTTTTAATATTTTCAACAGATTCCTGGAAGCTGGCAAATGTATTCTGTATTTCGCCAAAACACTCCTGTACCTGCTCTGAACTGGACTTAAGCCCGTTTACCTGCTGCTGCACATTATTTACTGTGCCAGCAATATCTTTCTTAACCTCTGCAAACTTTCCGGATATCTGGCCTACTGATTCAAATACAACATGAAATGATTCCAGTTTTTCTTTCATCATTGCATCTTCCTTTAATACTCTCTGGAATGCAGACCTTATCTCCATTAATTCATTAAGTGAATCCACTTCTTTATATACTAGTTCTTTTTGGTAATCCCTAAGACTGTTTGTTACATATATAACTGGATACAGCCTTTTCTCTTCTTCTGGTTTTTTATCCACCCTTTTTTTCTTCGACAAAAACATCCCTAATCCTCCTCTTAAATGTGTATATTTATATACACATTTACTTAAACTACATTATCTAGCCA
>DKXQ01000165.1 GCA_002493085.1 Lachnoclostridium sp. UBA7122 | reverse complement strand
TGTAAGAACTTTGAAATTGTCATGCCAAAGTCAATATATGACATCATACTTAAAAAGTTGTACAATATATCTAAACTTTCGTATACCCAGATAAAGTTACACTATCCACTATCAGAATGAAATTTTAAATTGACATAATTATAATTTAATGTTAAACTAGTTTAATGAAAGAAAATCTGCCAGCTATTTATGGCTGGCGGTAATCCTGCGGAATTGCCGGAATTGGCAGACGGGCAAGATTTAGGTTCTTGTGTCCTGGTGGCGTGTGGGTTCAAGTCCCACATTCCGCATTTTTATTTCAAATGTTTAGTACAAAATTTCAATAAGTTTTAATCCACAGGCAGGAGCTGTTGCGCCTGCCCTTGTTCTGTCACATGAATCAATTATTTCTTCCATATCTTCAGGATTTATCTTTCCTTTTCCTATTTCAATAAGTGTACCTGCTATTATTCTTACCATATTATATAAAAATCCATTTCCTTGTACACGTATTGTAATGATTCTGCCTTTATCAATAGCACGTTCTAAAACCTCAAGGTTGTATATAGTTCTTAAAGTTGACTGTACTTGTGTGCCTGATGAGCAGAAACCTGCAAAATCGTGTTCTCCTGTAAATGCTTTACATGCTTTGCGCATACTGCCTGTATCAAGATTTCCATAATAAAAGTGAGCTGTATTGCGGTACCCAGGCAATGGAAACTTTCTGTTAAGTATAGTGTATTCATACGTTTTGCAGCATTCACAATGGCGTGGATGGAAATCTGCCGGCACTTGTTCTGAATGTTGTATTACTATATCTGCTGGAAGTTTCTGGTTTAAAGCATATGAAAACTTTTCAGCTGGTATACGTGAGCATGTATCAAACACAGCTACATTGCCAAGTGCATGCACTCCTGCATCTGTACGGCTTGCACCTGTTACTTTTATTTCTTCGCCTGTAATAACCAAAAGTGCTTTATTTAATTCACCTTCTATTGTAGGTGCTTCTGGCTGCAGCTGCCATCCATGGTAAGCAGTACCATCATAAGCTACTATAAGTTTTACACGCTTCATAATTTGCACCAGGTTCCAGGCAGAATACCTGGATTTTCCTTTCTTGGTTTTTCTTTCATCTTTTACCTCATTTCTGCACTGTACAGGCGGGCTTATACTGGTAAAATCCTTCCTGCTGCTATAATCAGGCATATATAACACAACATTACCAGATATGCTGCTATATCCTTCTTTTTATATTTTAATGGCTTCATCTTAGTTCTTCCTTCACCGCCGTGGTAACACCTTGCATCCATTGCAAGCGCCAGGTCATTTGCACGCCTTGCAGCAGATACAAATAACGGGATAAAAATGGGAACCATGCTTTTTATCCTCTGTATAACATTGCCTGATTCAAAGTCAGCGCCCCTTGCAAGCTGTGCTTTCATAATTTTATCGGTTTCTTCAACAAGAATAGGTATAAAACGCAAAGCTATGGACATCATCATAGCAATCTCATGTACTGGCACTTTTACTTTATTAAGAGGTTTAAACAGGCTTTCTATAGCATCGGTAAGCTGGTTAGGTGTAGTTGTAAGGGTCATAAGGGATGAACCAATTATAAGAAAAACCAGCCTTAGCGCCATAAATACCATTTTCTTTACACCTTCGGCTGTTATTGTAATAAAGCCAGCTTTTATAAGCACATTTTCCCCAGATGTCCATAAAAGATTAAGTGCAGCAGTAAAAATAAGCATAAAGATAATAGGTTTAATGCCTCTGGTTATAAACTTAAACGGCACTCTGGAAAGCTTTACCATGCATAAGAAAAAAAGTGCTGCTATTATGTAACCGCTTAATTGTTTAAAACAAAAAAGTGAAATTATATAGATAAAAGTTGCTACCACTTTTACACGTGGGTCTAACCTGTGGATAGCAGATTCTGCTGGATAGTATTGTCCAATTGTTATATCACGTAACATCGGCTAATCTCCATTCATTTCTTTAGGCTGTGTTTTTTAACTATATTTAAGCCAGTTATAAATTGCACTGGCGCTTTCTTCTGCAGTAACAGGCTTACCTTTAATGCTGGCTCCTGCCTCCCTGAGCTGGTGTATAACTTTAACTGCCTGCGGAACACCAAGCCCGGTCTGTTCAAGTTCTTTTTCAAACTGGAATACTTCGGCTGGTTTTCCATCAAGCACAATTTCACCATTGTTCATAACAAGCATCCTGTCCACATATTTAGCAATATCATCCATACTGTGGGAAACCAGTATTATAGTTATATTATTATCATCATGAAGCTTCTTAAGCAGTCCAAGTATTTCATCCCTGCCTGCCGGGTCAAGCCCCGCTACTGGCTCATCAAGTACAAGAACTTCTGGCTGCATTGCAAGTATTCCTGCAATGGCAACACGCCTTTTCTGCCCGCCTGATAGTGTAAATGGCGAAACATCAAGCAGGTCATCACCTATGCCTGTCATTTTAAGTGCTTTAAAAGAACGCAGTTCAACTTCAAGCTGTGGCAGCCCAAGGTTTTTAGGACCAAATTGCACATCATTAATAACCGTAGTTTCAAAAAGCTGGTGTTCAGGATATTGGAATACCAGGCCGACCCTGCTTCTTAAATCACGCATATTATATAATTTATCATATATATTTTGTCCATTATAATAGATTGTACCACCAGATGCACGTATAAGACCATTTAAAAGCTGGACAAGTGTTGACTTTCCTGAACCTGTATGCCCGGCAAGCCCAATAAATTCACCATCATTTATCTCTAAATTAATATTTTTCAGAGCATGTTTTTCCTGTCCTGTGCCTATGCCATATATATAATTTACATTTTGTAATTTTATAGACATATAGTTCACTCTTTCCTTACTCCTACAGTTGCAGATACTTTTAACTTTAATAAAATATCTGTAAGTTCCTCCACATATAAAATATCCTTTGGAATGTTTATGCCTTTTTTTATAAGTTCTAAAGCAATCTTTGTCACTTCAGGTATTGTAAGCTTGTATTTTGCAAGTTCTTCACTTTTTGCAAATATCTGGCGTGGGCTGCCCTGCATCTTTATCTGTCCGTCCGCCATAACATATACATAGTCTGCCGCAGTTACTTCTTCCATATAGTGGGTAATAAGTATTACTGTAATATTTTCTTTTTTATTAAGTTCCTGTACAGCTCTGATAACGGATATCCTGCCTGCCGGGTCAAGCATTGCAGTCGGCTCATCAAGTATAATGCACTTTGGTTTCATTGCCAGTATACCTGCTATTGCAACACGCTGTTTCTGTCCGCCTGACAAATGGTTAGGAGAGGCTTTCCTGTATTCATACATTCCAACATTTTTAAGGCTTTCTTCTACACGGTGCCAGATTTCATCAGTGGGTATGCCTATATTTTCAGGACCAAACCCTGCATCTTCTTCAACTATATTTGCAATAATCTGGTTATCAGGATTCTGGAATACCATACCTGCTGACTGTCTTACTGCCAAGTCATTATTATGGTCTGAAGTGTCTTTTCCATCTACATATAAAGTGCCCTCTGTCGGGACAAGCAAAGCATTAAGATGTTTTGCAAATGTTGATTTTCCTGAGCCATTAGCACCAAGGACTGCGATAAAATCTCCTGCTTTTACTTCTATACTGATACCATCCAGTGCCCTGTTTATCCCAGTTACATTCCCTTCTTCATCACGTCTTGAATATTCATGTACAAGATATTCTGCTTTTATAAAAGGTATCATTTTCAAAACCTCGTTCGTGCTGTAAAGTAATAAAGGGACACTATTTCCTAAGAAATGGTATCCCCTTCTCTATAAAAACTATACTAATTCAATCAATACCTGCATTGCAGCATCGCCTCTGCGCGGACCAATTTTTACAATACGTGTATAACCGCCATTGCCATTGCGTTGGGCATACTTTGGTCCTATTTCATCTAAAACCTTAGCAGCTACATCTATGGTTTTTGTATTCTTTTTGCGTCCCTTAGTTTCTTTTGGCACTTCTGTAACTTTGTAAAGAGTTTTCTGCATCTGTTTTCTTGCATGAAGCCTTGAAGGCTGGTCTTTTTTAATCTCCTTTTCAACTTCATCGAATACAGTAACTTTTTTACCGTCTACAACTTCCTTAACTCTTTTTCCATCACTATCTTTGCGTGGGACTTTAGCAGTTACCTTAACCATATCATAGTTATCACACTCTTTGATACCCAGGGCAATAATTTTTTCTGCTATTTTACGGATTTCTTTCGCTTTTGCTTCTGTAGTAACAATCTTTCCGTGATACAGCAGATTGGTAACCTGGTTACGCAGCAATGCTTTTCTCTGGCTGGAAGTCCTTCCAAGTTTTCTATAGCCTGCCATTTGCTTACCTCCTAATTATCGTCTCCTAAGTTAAGAGAAAGACCTAATTCTTTTAACTTAGCTAATACTTCTTCTAAGGACTTACGTCCAAGATTTCTTACCTTCATCATATCCTCAGATGTACGGTTGCAAAGTTCTTCAACCGTATTAATGCCAGCCCTCTTAAGACAATTATATGAACGGACTGACAGTTCAAGCTCATCAATGTTCATTTCAAGAACTTTATCTTTGTCATTCTCTTCCTTCTCAGCCATAACAGGAATACTTGATGTCTTATCTGAAAGATTTATAAAGGATTTCAAATGGTCACTCAGAACTTTTGCAGCAAGGCTTACCGCATCGCTTGGTTCAATAGTGCCATTTGTATATACGTCTAATGTCAGCTTATCGTAATCAGTAATCTGGCCAACACGGGTGTTTTCAATCTTGATGTTTACTCTCTCTACCGGTGTAAAGATAGAATCAATTGCAATAACGTTAAGTGGCAAATCTTCTCTTTTATTCTTCTCTGAGCTTATATAGCCACGGTTATTTACAATAGTCATCTCGATATAAAGCTTGCAGTCCGGACCACCACTTAATGTAGCGATAACCTGGTCAGGATTCATAATCTCAATATCTGAATCAACCTGGATATCTGCCGCAGTAACTACTCCCTCACCAGAAGCCTCTACATAAGCAGTCTTAACCTCATCAAATTCACTATTATTTTTAATAGCAAGGTTTTTAATATTCATTATGATTTCTGTCACATCTTCCTTAACTCCAGGAATTGCGGCAAATTCATGAACCACGCCATCAATCTTAATATGGCTGACAGCTGTACCCGGTAATGATGAAAGCATAATTCTCCTAAGAGAATTACCCAAAGTCGTACCATAACCTCTTTCAAGAGGTTCTACAACAAAACGTCCATATCTCTTATCTTCTGAAATCTCAGCAATTTCAATATTTGGTTCTTTAAAATCAAGCACTCCAAGTACCTCCTTTTGGGTGTTATGCTTACATAATCACTGGTTAATATTACTTAGAATATAACTCGACGATAAGCACTTCATTAACAGGAACATCTATCTGCTCTCTTGTTGGAATTTCCTTTACAACACCAGAAAGATTTTCATGGTCAGCTTCAAGCCACTCTGGAACAATCCTGCCTTCTGTTACTTCAAGGATATCCTTATATCTCTGTTTACCTTTGTGCTTTTCTTTAATTTCAATAACATCCCCTGGCTTTACTTCATATGAAGGGATTGTTACGCATTTGCCATTTACAAGTACGTGTTTATGGCCTACTATCTGCCTTGCCTCTTTTCTTGTGCGCCCGTAGCCCAGTCTGTAAACTATATTGTCAAGCCTGAGTTCAAGGAGAATCATGAGGTTCTCGCCAGTTGTACCATATTTGAGTTTCTGTGCTTTTGCAAAATTATTTCTGAATGGTTTTTCTAATACTCCATATATAAATTTAGCCTTCTGCTTTTCTTTTAACTGAAGACCATATTCGCTCTGCTTCCTGCCTGCTCTGGCATTTCTATTAGATTTCTTGTCAATTCCCATAAATGCAGGGTCAATTCCAAGGCTCCTGCATCTTTTGAGTACTGGCGTCATATCTCTTGCCATTTTTATTCCTCCTATAATAAAATCTATGCATTTACCAGTTCTTTATATGTTGCATTATACACGGCGGCGCTTTGGCGGCCTGCATCCGTTGTGTGGTACAGGTGTCACATCCCTTATGCTTGTAACATCAATTCCACATGCCTGTAATGCACGTATTGCTGCTTCACGTCCTGAACCTGGTCCTTTAACCATAACATCTACAGAAGACAATCCATGTGGCAGAGCTGCTTTTGCTGCTGTTTCAGCCGCCATCTGTGCTGCATATGGAGTTGACTTCTTAGATCCTCTGAAACCTAATCCGCCTGCGCTTGCCCAGGAAATTGCATTTCCTTCAGAATCTGTAAGCGTAACGATTGTATTATTAAAGGAAGACTGGATATGTGCCTGTCCATGTCCGACATTCTTTCTGACACGCTTCTTGCTTACCTTTTTAACTGCCTGTTTAGCCATTGTCAAACCCTCCTAGTTAGATTGTTATTTCTTCTTATTTGCGACAGTACGCTTCGGACCCTTGCGGGTTCTTGCATTTGTCTTTGTCTTCTGTCCACGGACTGGAAGGCCTTTCCTGTGACGTATGCCTCTGTAACATCCAATTTCCTGAAGCCTCTTGATGTTTAATGCAACTTCCCTGCGCAAGTCACCTTCAACTGTCTGTGTAGCATCGATGACATCACGGATACGTGAAACTTCTTCATCTGTAAGGTCCTTTACACGTGTGTCAGGATTGACTTTAGCTTCTGCTAAAATACGGTTGGAACTAGCCCTGCCAATACCATAAATATAAGTAAGACCAATTTCAACACGTTTATCTCTTGGTAAATCTACACCACTAATACGTGCCATGTATACTTTACACCTCCGTTATTTTCTAAAAGTTAATAAGTTATAAAATGATTACAGTGTTATAAAATAACACCGTCAGCCGCTTTAAATTGTAATCTTACAGCACATGCTTCTATACGGGCTGTCTGCGAAATGGCAGCCGGCATATGCCGCAGTCATCAACCTGCCGTTGGTAAGACCAGCAAAGAATGAAATGACACATCCTTTTGCTGAAATGGTTAATCACTCCACTTACAATATCACAGTACAACAGTACCATAACGAACAGAAAGCAAGATCTATCTTAACAACAGAAAAACCAAAGTCATACACTTTGGCTTCTGTCTTCTAATTAGCCCTGTCTCTGTTTGTGCCTAGGGTTCTCACAGATAACTCTGATTTTTCCCTTTCTTTTGATGACCTTACACTTATCGCAAATTGGTTTTACTGAAGATCTGACTTTCACAGCAATAACCCCCTTTCATAAAGTCCATTTGTTAGTCTATCATAAACTTCCATTTGTTGCAAGCACTTTTTTTGATTATTTGTCCCTCCATGTAATGCGTCCCTTTGTAAGGTCATATGGTGACATTTCCATAGTAACTTTGTCACCTGGAAGAATCCTGATAAAGTTCTTTCTAAGCTTGCCACTGATATGGGCAAGTACCTGGTGTCCGTTCTCAAGCTCTACCTTAAACATTGCATTTGGCAGCTTCTCAACAACCACACCTTCAATTTCAATAACATCTTCTTTAGACATAAATTTACCTCCATCTGTCTTTTAATTACACCATATAATTTTTTATTCTATGCTAAATCCTTATTATATGAAAAAAGTTCAGGCTCTCCATCTGTAATAAGGACTGTATTTTCATAATGTGCTGAATTTTGTGAATCTTTTGTGACACATGTCCAGTCATCGTCAAGAAGCCAGATTTCTTTTTTACCTTTGTTTATCATAGGTTCAATGGCAAGTGTCATGCCTGGCCGGAGTTTCATGCCCCTGCCTATCGGTTTAAAATTAGGGACTTGTGGTTCTTCATGGAGTTTTGTGCCTATCCCATGGCCAACCATTTCACGCACTACTGAAAATCCGAAACTTTCAGCATAATCCTGTATTGCCTTAGATATATCAAATAAATGGTTACCAGCCTTTGCCATCTTTATTCCTTCAAAGAAGCTTTGTTTTGTAACATCTATTAACTTCTGGTCTTCTTCTGCAATCACACCAACAGGATGTGTCCTTGCCGCATCAGAATGATATCCTTTATAAATTACACCTGCATCCAGGCTTACTATATCTCCCTCCTGTAAAATCCTTTTTTTATCTGGTATTCCATGTACTACTGTTTCATTTAATGATACACATATGGCCGCTGGGAAACCATTATAATTCAGGAATGAAGGTATGCAGCCAAAACTGCGGATTACTTCCTCTCCTCTGCGGTTAATATCCATTGTACTTATACCCGGCCTTATAATCTTTGCCATTTCATCATGTACGATAGAAAGAATCCTGCCTGCTTCCCTCATCAGCTCTATTTCATGTTGCGATTTAATTGTTACTGACATTTATATGCCTTCTTTCTATAATTATATTAGCTGGCCAGTGCGCCAAAGCAGATGCCCTGGCGCCCAGATTAATTACTATAATTATTAGTATTCTTTAAAAATTATGTTTATCCAAGAATTTTGTCAATATCTTCTGCGCACTTTTCTAAGCTCTGCGTGCCATCAATTGCTTTTAAAACACCAAGCTTGTCATAGTATTCAATAAGAGGGGCTGTCTGCTCATGGTATACTTCAAGCCTCTTTTTAACTGTTTCAGGTGCATCATCATCACGAAGGATAATCTCTCCGCCACACTCATCACAGATGCCCTCTTTTTTAGGAGGAACATTCTTGATATGGTATGTTGCACCACATCCCTTACACACCCTTCTGCCTGACATTCTCTCAATAATTACATCATCTGGCACTTTGACTTCTATTGCAAAATCAATTGCATCATCCTGTTTCTTTAAAGCATCTGTCAAAGCCTCTGCCTGTGGTATAGTTCTTGGGAAACCATCAAGAATATAGCCATTCTTGCAATCATCCTGGTTAATACGGTCTACCACAAGGTCACATACCAGTTCATCTGGAACAAGCTTGCCTGCATCCATATAGCCCTTTGCTTTTTTTCCAAGTTCTGTACCCGCCTTAATATTCTCACGGAATATATCACCTGTAGAAATAGCAGGTATAGAATACTTCTGTGTAATATGTTTTGCATGTGTTCCTTTGCCAGCTCCTGGCGCACCCAGCATAATAATCTTCATAAAATTATCTCCTTCCTTAAAATATATTAATTGGCCCAGCGAAACATTTTTACCACATATCATTTTCACATAGTATACCTAAATGGTAAAAATAGGACGCTCAAGGTCTATGATAACCTAAAAGCGCCCATTTTTCAACTATAAATTCAAGCTAACAGTTTTTTAGAGTGAAATTTTTATTTTGTTTTTATCTAATTTTAGCTCCTGTTCTAATTTTATATTGTGTTTCTGGCCTTCCCCCTTTTTATTATAGGTTATGCCAGCCGACATATATATTTTGCCCTTTCCATCGTGAACTACAATATTATATGAGTTGTCATTGCCAAATTCATATTCATTTGCAAGACTGCTGCCATACAGAACATAATCATAACCTGCATAACCATCACTATATATAGTATTAATTTCAGATTTATAATTTTTCTTACCTGTCTTATGTTTTATCTTATCTAAAATTTCTGTAACAGGCTGTTCTGGATTTTTGTCATGTAAAATACACGCCTGCTCTGTAAAATATCTGGCATCATCTTTATTAAAACTGTATACACCCATTATATGGGATGAAATTATATTATAGTCTTTATAACTATAGTCATAATAATAGTCAATCAGATAAAGCTGGTCTGCTATGTGAAAGGCAGTTTCTTCTTCACCATCATCATCAAAGTCAGCATTTATAAATTCTGGCATGCCTGTTGCACCTATAATATCATAAGGCTCATCAGAGGATTTTAAATTCTTTATCCGGGATTTTGTGCCATTATATACATTATAATATCCATAACCTTCATAAATTAAAATTGCACTTGCAGCATTAGCAGTATTTAGATAGTATAATGCTGTATCACCTGAAAACCTGCCACAGTATGACATCCGTGTTTTATCTATAATTATAGAAGATTGTTCCATAGCTGTAGTAAAATCTTCATCTTTTATCTTTTTTACGCTTTTTAAAATTGTTTTATCTATATTACCTGATAATGTACCATATAAATATGAGTCCTGCATATGCCCGTCTTTATAAAATTGCTTCCACTTTTTCTGGTTATTTTTATAATAGGCAACAGGTGTTTTAAATAAACACTTTTTTTCAAAACCAAGAGCTTTAACTACATCATAATTTTTTGTTGTAGTAGTTTTTGCATATTTGTCCAATGGTGTATTTTCAATATCTGTTTTTATAATTTTATCATTAAGCGGAAGTTTCCACTCATATCTTGTATATGTAAAATTATCAGACTGTTTTTCTGTGGTATCATCAAATATATAATAGCCTTCTACTACTTCTTTTACTAATTTATTTTTATTGTCATCTGAAGTAAAATTATAAGTGTGGTATGAATGATGCGTTGTAGTTATAAATAATCCATCTTTGGCTGAAACAGATTGACCTGAACTGCTGCATGCCATATATGTTAAAAATTTTACACTCTTGCTGCCTGTATCATAATAATATACCAATGCATACCGGGAGGCAAGAATATTATCAGAAATTTCAGATACATGCTGGGTTACAAAAAGACATGGTACATTTTCTGCTGTATATTGTATACTGAAATATAAGTCTTTTGCATTGCCTTTAAACTTGCGCCATTCAGGACGGGACAATATATCTTTTTCCATAAATGTTTTAAATGCCTTAATTCTTTCATCATCTGCAGGATTCTTTTTAACCTCTTTTGTTCCGATAGTTCCGCCAGTTGTTACACTTACCGGATTTGCATTAACTTTATTGCTGGTGTTATTAATATAAACTGTGCTGGCACTTGTCATTCCACATCCTGCAAGTATGATAGAAAAAAGTGTTATCAATGCTATATGGCATTTTTTAATTTTTCTTTTTTTTGTAATCATAGTTACCCTCTCCTTTAAATTTGATTTACTGCTTCCAAGCGATGTCGCAATATAAAGTTTGCCATAGCTGTTTTTCTGGCTGATACCGATAAGCATTTTGCCATAATTATACTTTTCAGTATTATTACAGTTTTTCAAAACCGCTTCATCACATGCAAGTTCTGCATCCTGCTTTGAATAAAAAGCAGCAAGCCAGACAAAAGGGTTAAACCAGTATATGCCAAGACAGATTATACGCATTAATGCCCATATATGGTCTTTGTGCTTAATATGTGTATATTCGTGGGCTAAAATCTGCTTTAGATAGCCACTTTGGATATTGCCAGGGTTTAAAATATATAAAGGAAGATAAACAGCAGGGTGCAGTATGCCTGTAAGACATGGCGTACTTACAATATCTGACATATACACAGGTATTTTTTTATTGTCTGTATATATATGTTTTCTGCTCATTCTAAGTTTTTTGTAAAATATGCCATTAGATATTATTACACATATAAAAAATATAGTACTTCCAGCTATCCATATAATAATAACAGGATTGATAATTACTCTGGTACTGTTTAAGTTCTGTGCTTCATCTGCAGTTTTTGCTTTATCTGAATTTTCTTCATGTTGTTCTTTATCCTCTTCTGAAGCAGTTATCTGGCTTGTTTCTTTATTTTTATTTATAATAATATTTTTTCCCTGTATATTTATATTCTGGTTTTTTGTATTTAAAGGAAATGTTTTAGATGTATCCGCCTGTCTGGCAGCAGGGGCAGATATTTCTTTATTATTTAAGCTGTTTAAAGTATTAGCAAGGTTAATAATACTTATAGGGCTTTCAATAATATTTACTGGAAGCAAAAGCCTGAGAAGCACTAATCCCCATAGCGGATATAACACTAAAAAACTTAATTTATTTTTAAAGAAAAATCTTATCAAAAGAACTGCTGTCACCATTAAGGCAGATGTTAAGAAAAATACTTCCATATCCACCTCCATAATTATTTCTTCAGCTCTTGAAGTATCTGTTCAAGCTCTGATATATCTTTGTCACTAAGTTCATTTTCAGCTACAAGTGCAGACATCATCATACTTATGCTTCCATTGTAAATACGGTTTAGGAAATTCTTTGTTTCTTTTTGCGCAACTTCATCACGTTTTACATTTGCATAAAAATACTTTGTGCGGCCTTCTTCATCATGACGTATAAGTTTTTTATCCTCCATACGTTTAAGCATAGTTGCACAAGTGCTTTTTGCCCATCCCTGTGTCTGGCTGAGCTGGGTAAAAATACTCATAAGAGTCTGTGGTTCTTTTTCCCACAGACATTCCAATATGTACCATTCACTTCCTGTCACTTTCATATCAAAACCTCCTCAATATCATTTGGTCTATCTTGTAGACTTATAATATCACAATAAGTCTACAATGTCAACCAGTAAATTAAAAAAGCTTGTGCCTGAATGGCGGTATAGGCCAGTTCAGGCACAAGCGGGCTGTATGATATCAATTATGTGCAAATTCATCTAATGTTCCAAAACGGTAATTTTTTTCTTCCAGAAATGCCAGCACATCATCAAGTGCTTCACAATTTGAACTGGAAGTATTATGTATAAGCGGCAGTGCGCCTCTGTGGTAATTTTCTTTAAAATGGTTTACCACATAATCTTTGCCTGGCTGGTGGTCTGTGTCATAGTCATAGTATGCCATGCTCCAGAAGATAGTGTTGTATCCCATATCTTTTGTCACTTGAAGGCTTCTTTCACTAAATGCTCCCATAGGCGGACGGATAAATGGGTCCATCCTGTAGCCTGTAGCCTTTTTAAATGCCCTGGCACAATCTTTAATCTCTTTTCTGATAACTGATACAGGCTTGCCTGAAAGGTCTGGATGCGTACAGGTGTGGTTTCCCACCAGATGCCCGTCCTTCTTCATCCGTTTTACAATCCCAGGGCAGCTTTCGATAAATGGTTTTGTAACAAAGAAAATTGCTTTTGCATTATGTTTCTTTAACGTTTTTAAAATCTTCTTTGTGTATCCATTCTCATACCCACAGTCAAATGAAAGGTATATAACTTTCTCCTTTGTTTCTGCATCTATATAATATGCATTATAATCTGATAAATTTATTCCTGATGGAATTCCTCCTCCTGCTTTCTTATGTTTTTCCTTTCTTACAATATACCATTCATATCCTTTGGCAGAATACTTTGAGTAATCTGTTTTCTTTATTTCTTTGGGTTTTGTTATTTCTGTTGCTTCTGCTGTTTTTATGCCTGGCTGTGAAAGTGGCAGGACAGGCTGTGCAATGCAGGAAACAGCAAGCAGTCCTGCCAGCGCTTTTTTTAAAATATTCTTTTTCATTTTTCCACCATCCTTTTTGATACGCAATTAATATTTTTTATATACAAATTTTATCATATTTATTCTTTTTAATCAATGAAAAACTATTATTGGACAGGGTAATTTTACCTGATCTGTTTGTCCCCAATAGTCCCAATATGTAACCACAATCCCGCTGGCTTTAGACGGCTGGTTAAGGCCACAAAACTAACGGTTGCTATAAAGCAAACTTTCTGTTATAATATATTTAATACATGTATATTGATGGTTGTACTGGGAAAGATTATGCAAATCCAGCATGTAAAATATACAAGAAGCCCATTGGCTTTAGATAACAGGTAGTTCACAAGGAGAATAATCATGCTATTTAAACTTATCATCTGCTTTATTGCAGGAACCGGTGCCGGTCTGGGAACAGGCTTTGCGGGAATGAGTGCTGCAGCTGTCATCAGTCCCATCCTCATCACATTTTTAAATATGCCAGCCTATGATGCTGTTGGAATCGCACTGGCAAGCGATGTCCTGGCCAGTGCCGTCAGTGCCTATACCTATAAAAAAAAACGAAAATCTGGATATCAAAAACGGGCTTGTGATGATGTTTACCGTTTTAATCTTTACACTTGTGGGGAGCTTTCTGGCAAGTCTTGTTCCCAATACGGCAATGGGAAGTTTTTCTGTCTTTATGACATTCTTACTTGGAATCAAATTTATTGTAAAACCTGTTATGACAACAAAAGAAATGATGCAGACTGTAAATACGAAAAAAAGGCTGTTTCAATCTGTTATCTGCGGAATCATTATAGGACTCATCTGTGGTTTTATTGGTGCAGGCGGTGGTATGATGATGCTTTTAATTCTTACCAGTGTCTTAGGATATGAATTAAAAACAGCAGTTGGTACAAGTGTTTTTATTATGGCTTTTACTGCTCTTACCGGTTCGGTCAGCCATTTTGCTATTGGAGGCATGCCCGATGTATGGTGTCTCCTTTTCTGTATTATTTCTACATTGTTATGGGCAAGGATTGCGGCAAAACTGGCAAACAAGGCAGCACCTGAAACACTAAACCGTATGACTGGCATTGTACTTGCCGTGCTGGGCGCTGCCATTATAATTGTAAACTATCTGAATTAAGAAACTATATCATATAGATTGAAGCCAGCCCTGAGAAAAAAGAATTGTTTCTGCGCATGAACTCTTTCGATATTCTTAATAATTGCTTTAACAAATTTCTTTTTGAGGCAGAGAGTTCTAATTTATCTAAAACTCTCACAAGAACATCATCATTATTAATTCTCTACATAAATATCGCCAATAACTGCATTACCTGCTGTTGCACTTAAGATTATAGATTCTATTTTTGATATATCCGGTTTTCCATTTTTCCATCCACCCACAGTTGCTTTAATTGGTATTTCAATACCAAATCCCAATAATTGATGGTGAATTTTTCAAAAATACTATCCTAAGAGAGAGTATATGTATTATCTTTTTCAGAATAGATACAATTAAACAAATTATCTATAATAGATTTTATCAGTCCATATTTATATGTATTATGTTTTAAGTGTGATTTCTTTTATTCTTCCTCTGCTTTCATGCAATAATCTTTTTAGAAGTTCTGCTACAGCTATCCTTTAAATCTCATTATATGCTCTCTCTAATAAAGGCTTTGCCTTTTCAAAATCTGCAGCATTTTTAATTGTTACCTGCAAATCCCCTGTGCCATAATGTCCAATGTTGCGCATATCTCTTGTAAATCCGTTTTCCAATTTGACAGTTTCCGGATTCAGTTTCAAAAACAGCATAATTTGTTTGTTATATATTTCAATACATACCATATTCTGGACTTTTTTATATGCCAAATATAATTTCAGCTGGTTTGATACAATATCGTCTCCTAAAGATTCAATAAAGCCACATATGGAGAAATAAAGATTTTTCATATTTTCAGAGATTACCGCCAATTTTTCCAAGTGGGTTTTCTGCTTATTATTTTTTGTACCATTTTCGTCTTCACTATTTTCCAAAATTGACTTTACAGTTGGTATATTTAAATGTTCAAGAAGAAGCATGCCATTGTCATACTTGCGATAACTTACCAATTTAATATTTCTCTGCATTTGATTGACTGCATGCATATCATATTTTGTAAAATCATGTGCAATACAAATAACACATGGAACAGACCAGTCTATACTGTCAGCAGCTTTTCTTCCCAGTTTATCAATAACCAGTAATTTAAAATCTGCTTTATGGTCTAAAAGCCAGTCAAGATAAAACAATCCTTGATTAATTACGTTCTCATTTTGGCTGCGCTTATATTCAAATATGACAGGACTATTATTTTCATCAATTCCAATACTGTCCATACGTCCATTAGTAATAGCATATTCGCTTCTTAAAAACCGCACTCCAAAAAATATTTCCATATTCTGCTCTATCAATGTCTGAAGTTCTTTTTCTAAAACCACCTCAGATGATGTACATTCTTTTACTCCTTCATTCAAAGAAAATAATTTTATTTCCGACAATACTTTTACCTCATTTCATAATGATATATAACCGCTATAAAATTTTTATAACTACTCTTTAAAAGTCCTTTATTAAAATAGATTATATCACAATTTTATGGTATTTGATAGTATAACTTTAATTACCTAAAACAATTTTATTATTATCTCCAAGAGCATATATTGACTCTTTTCTTTCTAACTGTTCGATGGTATCATATTCTTTTCTAAGCCTCTCATCTAATGCATAAATATCAATGCAGGCAGCTTTCCCCGCCATAACCTCCTTAAATACATATAAATCGTGTGCCGTCTTTGCATCACTTATTTTCCCCTTGATTTCTGCTAGTTTCTCTGCCTTATTCAATAACCTTTTATTAAAACATAAATAATAAGCCATTTCCCCTTACATCTCACATAACACTTTTATTTGACTCCTATCCTTTAATTCATGCCCATAGAAGAATACCATTGATTCTTCGCTTTTCCAAATAATTACCCCACTGCTATTCTAATATTCACAATATGCCCTGCATTTACATTTTGTCATTACATATTTATCTGTAACAATGTTAAACTCAATTTCTATTGTCAATTTGTTATTCTGCGTTTTTATAGCTTCTTCAAACTTTTCCTGTTTGTTTTTAGCCACAAGCAACGTACAATTAAAGGCAATGTCCGATTCACATATGGCAGTCCTTGTATACCCTTCAAGGACATTCTCCAGCCATAAATTGCTTTCTAATGTCCTTGTTTCACTTTCGGCAAAAAGAGTACATTTAGAAACATATATCATTGATGGAGTTGCCTGCAAAGAATCACTAATCTTCTTAAATCTCACTTCTACACTATATCCTGATGGACATGCATCCTCATTATCCTTTTCCTGCAAAATCTGTTCAGTATATAATTCATAATTTACAGAGATATTTACCTTAGGTTTAACCTGTACCTGATTAATCAGTATCATACAGCTATTTGCTGCAATATAATTATTATCTTCCATCTGCTGCAATTTCTCATTCTGTTTATATGCTATCAGACTTAAGGCAAAAGTGCTAATGGCTCCTGTCATTGCGGCAACATAATTAAGTGCATCGCCTGCTGTCCATTCAGCCTTAAGTATACTATCTGTCCTTATTCTAAACAAAATATTTACAAAAAATGCTTAGTAATAATGCTGCACAAACCGCACATATACTCAATAAAATATACTTATTTTTCTTCATAACCGTATTCTTCATTTACAAGCATTACAACATATCGCCACCATATTATGATGTTTATTTTCAAAAAAACAATAAATTTTTCTGCCCTACAACTTAATGGAGAAATGCTATGGACATATCCTGCCCATAGCATTTCTCATACTTTCATCATTTTATTTTTCTAATATCTTCCACATCAAACCGTTCACTTACTGTTGGCTCATTCATAGTCATCATACTCACTTTCTATCAAAACAGACGGCGGATATATCAGTAAGTCCTTATATCCCTCTAATGTTGTTATGACCTTAACCCCTCTAACTGTCTTTACATTTACAATATGCTTAAAATTCCATGATGTAATAATATCACATCCCACAAGTATTGCCACTGCAATATGCTGGCAGTCATCAAAACTTTTCCACCTGTGCGGTTGTAAAC
>DKXQ01000200.1 GCA_002493085.1 Lachnoclostridium sp. UBA7122 | reverse complement strand
CAGTTTATATTATACCATATAAAAATATACTATTTTCCACTTTTTTACAAAAATTCCCCAGGTAAAGTTACACTATCTATAGTCACAGATACTTTTTCACATCATATATGTTGAATCCTTTTCTGTACAGTTTTGCTGCTGTTTTCTGTCTTTCTTCGTATGTCATTTCTTCAAATGTCATTCCTTTTTTCAGTATTTTCTGCAGTTCTTTCTCCAGAGCCATGCAATCCCCGCCTTCAATAGATTCTATGGCAAGTGATATATATTTTTCAGGCACATGCTTGTTAGCCAGGTCCTGTTCCAGCCTTTTTATGCTTTTTGATTTATGGTGTATATCCACAAAATGCATTGCATATCTTTCATCATCTATATAATGGAAACTCCTGGCGTATTCTAATGCACCATTTATTGCTTCTTCTGAAAAACCTGCTTTGGCAAGCTTATCCATAAGTTCCCACTCTGTGCGGTCTTTGTAGTTAAGCAGGGACATTGCTTTTTTCTTAGCCCGCAGTAATTCTTCACTATCCATAATTGCATTATACCTCTTCTGCTTTCACTCCAGTACCTTTACTTGTGGTATCTTGTATGCTGCCTTCAATGTCTTCTGGTGTGGTCTCTTTCTCTGTATCCCTTTCTTCTTCACTGCTGCTTATATGCTTTTCACGTACTTTTTGTTCTACTTCTGCCATTACGTCAGGATGCTCTTTTAAATAAATCTTTGCGTTTTCCCTGCCCTGGCCTATCTTGCTTCCATTGTACGCATACCATGCACCACTTTTATTTATAATGTTGTCATTGGCAGCAAGGTCAAGTATATCACCTTCCCTTGATATGCCTTCACCATAAACAATATCAACTTCTGCTTCACGGAATGGCGCTGCAACCTTATTCTTTACAACTTTTATCCGGGTGCGGTTTCCGATGACTTCGCCATCTTTTTTAATCTGCTCACCACGTCTTATCTCAAGCCTTATAGAAGAGTAATATTTCAGTGCACGTCCGCCTGTTGTTACTTCTGGATTGCCAAACATAATGCCGACTTTTTCACGGAGCTGGTTTATAAATATAACTGTGCAGCTCGTTTTGCCGATAACAGCCGTGAGTTTTCTAAGTGCCTGTGACATAAGTCTTGCCTGTAACCCGACATGGCTGTCTCCCATATCACCTTCTATCTCTGCCTTTGGGACAAGTGCAGCAACTGAGTCTACTATTATAATATCTATAGCGCCTGAACGTACCATAGTTTCTGTAATCTCTAAAGCCTGTTCACCTGTATCTGGCTGTGATATGTAAAGATTGTCAATATCTACACCAATTCTCTTAGCATATGCAGGGTCAAGTGCATGTTCTGCATCAATAAAGCCCGCAATTCCGCCCTGCTTCTGTACTTCTGCCACCATATGCAAGGCAACTGTTGTCTTGCCGCCTGCCTCTGGTCCATAAACTTCCACAACCCTGCCTTTTGGAACACCGCCAACTCCAAGCGCCAGGTCAAGTCCTAAAGAACCTGAAGGAAAAGTTTCCACATTAAGATGCGCATTATCTCCCAGTTTCATAACTGCACCTTTGCCATATGCTTTTTCTATCTGTGATAGTGCAGACTCAAGTGCTTTCTTCTTATTGTCATCAATATTTACTGTTGTTACTGTTGGTTTTGCCATATTTTCACCCTTTCCGAACATAAGTTCTTTATTACTATAATAACCTCTTATAGCTATTCTGTCAAGATTAATATAAAGTATTTATTATATCTAGTTTAACTCTTTATAATACATATGTCAATATTACCGCAGCCTTTTTGTTTCATAGCGCTCAAAAGTCTGCAGACAGCGCCGTATTGATTCATATTGTTCTTCCTCATCCCCATCTTCCAGTACAATATCAAGTGATACTGCAATATTGTTTAAAAGACGGTGGTCCAGATAATTCTTTAAAACAGAAAAAATAATATATTTATCATGGTAATTGTCTGCGTCAAGCAGCTCCATAAAACCTCTTTCTGCAATTTCTGAATCTGGTATCCTGCCTGCAATTTTCCTGTCTATAGTTCCATTTAAAAGGGCATCCCTGAATATATCATCAGGTATTTCTTCTTTTTTAATAATATTGGTGTCTGTTGTATCTGTATGTAATTCTTTGTTTACTGTTTTTGTTCTTTCTGCAGCAATATCCCCTGTATTTATCTGTATCTGTTCAAATTTGTATCTTTGGCCATATCCATCAGCATCATTTGTCTTTGCCATAAAACGTTCTAATGGTTCTATCCATATATCAAATGGAGGAAACATTTTCTGGTAGACTACCTCCATCTTTTTATCCCCGCAGTTTTTGGCAATGCACATTATCTGGCATATATTTCCATCAAAGTTTTTATAAAATGTTCCCGGCAATGGTATGTTTCTGTCCATATAATCTCCTTCCTGCTGTCATTGACATAAATTAAAAAAAACACTATTATTTAATTATACTCAATTTTATGATTTCTACAAGTATATGAATTTAAAGATGTAAAAGGATGGTGGAAAAAGTGAAAATTAGTAAAAAAAGCATGCTTTTATATGCTATTACTGACAGGCAGTGGCTAAATGGCAGGACTCTTGCTTCCCAGACTGAAGAAGCGCTTAAAAACGGAGTGACTTTTTTACAGCTCCGTGAAAAGCACCTTGGACATGATGAACTTGTCAGGGAAGCAGTTATAATAAAAGAAATTGCTGCCAGGTACAATGTTCCTTTTGTAATTAATGATGATGTATATGCTGCCAGGGAAGCAGATGCTGATGGTGTACATATTGGACAAAATGATGCAGATTATAAAAAGGCAAGGCAAATATTAGGTGATAATAAAATTATTGGCATGACTGCACATAGCCTTGAAGAAGCTATTGCTGCACAAAACGCAGGTGCTGATTATATCGGCACAGGTGCAGTTTTTGCAACTTCGACCAAAAAAGATACAGTTCCAATGCCGCTTGACACACTTAAAGAAATTACAAGCCATATAACAATACCTGTTGTTGCAATTGGAGGAATTAACCATGACAATATATTAAAACTTAAAGGTTCAGGCATTGACGGTGTAGCTGTTATATCTGCAATATTTGCACAGGAAAACACAGGGGCAGCTGCTTTAGAATTATTAAATCTTTGCAAGGAGGTTACTGATGTTATACATATTTGATATGGATGGGACTATTCTTGACTCTATGCCATTATGGAGAAATCTTGATAATAATTATCTCAGTTCTTATAATATAACACCACCTGATAATCTGGACCAGATAATAGCACCGCTTACGCTGCCTGAATGTGCAGACTATTTTATAAGTCTTGGAATAAATAAAGAAAGGGACTGTATTATTTCAGAGATAATTTCTATTGTTGAAGATGAATATAAAAATAATGTAGGCTTTAAGCCTGGCATGTATGAGCTGCTGACAGAGCTGTATTCACAGGGACAGACCATATGCCTGCTGACAACATCTGACAGGTCATATGCTGTTCCTGCGCTTAAGCGTTTAAAAATATATGATTATTTTGATGCAATTTACACCAGTACAGAACTAAATCTCGATAAACGCACTCCTGAAATATATAAAACAATATGCAGAAAATATAATACACTGCCTGAACATACAACTGTCTATGAAGACACTTTATTTGCTGTAAATTCAGCTAAGGGTGCAGGATGCCATGTTGTTGCTGTGTATGATAAAGATTCAGGCCAGTACTGGAATGAAATTAAACAAAAAGCAGATGAGGTTTTTTATTAGCAGGCTCTTTATTTATGCTGAAACAGTGGTCAACAGGCCCGTTTCCACTGCCTAAACAAAGTCCTGGTTTTAATGCACCAGACAGATAATCTTTTGCTGATGACACTGCTGTTATGATATCCATGCCATATGCCAGATTACATGCTATTGCAGATGACAATGTACACCCTGTTCCATGTGTATTATGTGTTTTAATCCTTTCACCGTAAAACCATGTAATTCTGCTGCCATCCGGGATAAGACTGCCTGCTGTTGCTTCTGTACAGTATAACAGGTCGTCAGCATCACTGGTACTATGGCCGCCTTTAACAAGAACATTGGCACCGCTTGACTGGCAAAGCTTTGAAGCTGCAAGTACCATGTCTTCTTTACTGTGTATGCTTATGCCAGAAAGTGCCTCTGCTTCAGGAATGTTGGGGGTAATAAGTATTGCAAGCGGCAGCAGCTTCTCTATAAGAACACTCTCTGCTGACGGCTCTAAAAGCCTGTTTCCGCTTGTTGATACAAGTACAGGGTCAACTACTATATTTTTAAGATTATATTCTTTTATCTTACATGCAGCTATGTCAATTATATCTGCTGAAAAAAGCATGCCTGTTTTAACTGCATCAGGCAGTATATCAGAACACACTGCATCAAACTGCCCTTTTACAAGTTCTGCACAAACCTGTTCTGCCCTGGTTACACCTAAGGTATTTTGTACAGTTATAGCAGTAATTACACTCATTCCATATATTCCATGCGCTGTCATTGTCTTTAAATCAGCCTGTATCCCTGCCCCGCCGCTGCAGTCTGAGCCCGCTATTGTCAGTACTTTTTTACGTATACAGCCATCCTGTGATGGCATTTTATAATCATTCATCATAAATTGACACAATCTCCCCATCCAGAATCCTGTTCATATTTTTAACAGCACAGAAGTTGCCACACATAGAACAGGTGTCTTCCTTTTCAGGCTTTGCAGATTCACGGTAGTTTCTGGCTTTGTCCGGGTCTATTGCAAGTTCAAACATCCTCTCCCAGTCAAGCTTTTTTCTGGCTGTGCTCATCTCATCATCCCAGTCCCTTGCACCTTTTATCCCTTTTGCAATATCAGCTGCATGTGCAGCAATCTTAGATGCTATAATGCCCTCCTTGACATCCTGGACATCAGGCAGACGCAGATGTTCAGCCGGTGTTACATAACAGAGAAAAGAAGCACCATATGTGGCAGCAAGCGCCCCTCCTATTGCAGCAGTTATATGGTCATATCCAGGCGCAATATCAGTAACAAGCGGCCCTAATACATAAAATGGCGCTCCATTGCATATTGTCTGCTGTATCTTCATATTTGCTGCAATCTGGTCTAAAGGCATATGTCCAGGACCTTCAACCATAACCTGTACATCTTTTTCCCATGCACGCCTGGTAAGTTCACCCAGCGTTACAAGTTCCTCTATCTGTGAAATATCAGAGGCATCTTTTAAACATCCGGGCCTGCATGCATCCCCAAGGCTCATTGTAACATCATACTCCCTGCATATATCAAGTATTTCATCATAATACTCATAAAATGGATTTTCCCCACCTGTCATCTCCATCCATGCAAATATTATAGAGCCGCCTCTTGATACAATATTGGCAAGCCTCTTATTTCTCTTAAACCTTTCAGCCGTTTCCCTGTTAATTCCACAGTGGATTGTCATAAAATCAACACCATCCTCTGCATGCATCCTGACTATATCAATCCACTCTCTTGCAGTAATTTCTTTTAATGCCTTATGGTAATATACAACTGCATCATATATAGGCACAGTCCCAATTACTGCCGGGCACTCATCAGTAAGTCTGCGTCTGAATTTTTGTGTATCACCAAAAGAACTTAAATCCATAATGGCTTCCGCCCCAAGTTCTACAGCACTCTTTACCTTCTCCATTTCCATCTCAATATCAGTCCAGTCCCTTGACGTTCCGAGATTTACATTTATCTTAGTGCGCAGCTTGTTGCCAATCCCACATGGACTGATGCATTTATGGCGCTTATTGGCAGGAATAATTGCCTGGCCACATGCCACAAGTTCCCTAAGAACCTGTTTATCCATACATTCACTTTTTGCAACCTCTGCCAGTTCTTTTGTAATAATGCCTTTTCTTGCAGCATCCATTTGTGTTGAATATTCCATATTTTAGTTTCTCCCTTCAGAAAAATACAGCCCCCTGGTTTAATCCAGAGGGCGGATAATATTACACATATGCATGATATGTAATAAATATTCCAAATATCTTAATCCTTTAATCTCCCTACGACGGTATTAACCGTATCAGGTCAATGGGTCGGATTTAATCCCTCTCAGCCAGAAAGCTCCCCAGATAAGTTCATTAGAAAGTATAAATGCATCCGGGAGTTTTGTCAATATATAACCAGGATTATACTATCTATAAGTGAAGTACCCTTTCTTTTATTTCCTGGGTGCGTCCCTGGTTCCAGAACTGTGTTCCGATATAACCGCATGTGCGTCGTGCAACATTCATTTTGTTCTGGTTTGTATTACCACAGTTTGGACACTTCCAGATAAGCTTATTATGCTGGTCTGTTACTATTTCAATTTGTCCTGTATATCCACATTCCTGGCAATAGTCACTCTTTGTGTTGAGTTCTGCATACATAATATTGTCATATATGTATTTCATAAGCCCAAGCACAGCATCAATGTTATTTTCCATATTTGGTACTTCGACATAGCTTATTGCACCTCCTGGGGAAAGCCGCTGGAACTGTGCTTCAAACTTAAGTTTTTCAAATGCATTGATTTCTTCTGTAACGTGTACATGGTAACTATTAGTTATATAATTTTTATCTGTGACTCCTTTAATAATCCCAAAACGCTTCTGTAGACATCTGGCAAATTTGTATGTAGTTGATTCAAGCGGTGTGCCATATAAGCTGAAATCAATATTTTCTTCTTTGCGCCATTTTGCACAGGCATCATTAAGACGTTGCATTACTTCAAGTGCAAAAGGTGTAGCATCTGGATTTGTATGTGATTTTCCTGTCATATAACGTGTACATTCGCAGAGCCCTGCATAGCCAAGTGATAAGGTTGAGTATCCATTATATAGCAGCTTGTCAATTTTTTCTCCTTTTTTAAGCCTGGCAAGTGCACCATATTGCCACAGGATTGGTGCTACATCGGATGGTGTTCCTTTAAGCCTTTTATGGCGGCACATAAGCGCACGCTTGCAAAGTTCCATGCGTTCCCCGAATATTTTCCAGAACTTTTCAATATCCCCTTCTGATGAGCATGCGATATCAACAAGGTTGACAGTAACAACTCCCTGGTTAAACCTTCCATAAAACTTAGGCCTGCCATCTTCATCATGGTAAACAGTCAGGAAAGAACGGCATCCCATGCATGTATAGCAGTTGCCATCTTTAAGCTGTTTCATGATTTTTTCAGAGATGTAGTCGGGAACCATGCGTTTTGCAGTACATTTTGCGGCAAGTTCTGTTAAATACCAGTATTTTGAACCTTTGTGTATATTATCTTCTTCAAGTACATATATAAGCTTAGGAAATGCAGGAGTGATATAAACCCCCTTTTCATTTTTTACGCCAAGGATACGCTGTCTCAGTATTTCTTCAGTAATCATCGCAAGGTCTTCACGCAGCCTTCCCTCTGGTACTTCGTCAAGGTACATAAAAACCGTTACAAAAGGAGCCTGGCCGTTGGTAGTCATAAGAGTTATGACCTGGTATTGTATCATCTGTACGCCACGTTTTATTTCATCTTTAACACGGAGTTCAGCAACTTCATTTACCTGTTCTGTGGTGTAACTTAGTCCAGTTTTTTGAAACTCTTCCTCAACCTGTCTGCGGAATTTCTGGCGGCTTACATCAACAAATGGTGCAAGATGTGCAAGTGAAATGCTCTGTCCGCCATATTGTGAGCTTGCAATCTGTGCAATGCTTTGTGTGGCAATATTACATGCTGTTGAGAAACTTTGAGGCCTGTCTATCATCGTTTCGCTTATAACAGTGCCATTCTGAAGCATATCGTCCAGATTGACAAGACAGCAGTTGTGCATATGCTGTGCAAAATAGTCAGAATCGTGGAAGTGTATAATGCCCTGTTCATGTGCATATACAATGTCTTCTGGCAGCAGAAACCTTTTTGTAATATCTTTGCTTACTTCGCCTGCCATATAGTCACGCTGTACACTATTGACAGTAGGGTTTTTATTGGAATTTTCCTGTAAAACTTCTTCATTCTGACATTCTAAAAGGCTCATTATCTGTTTATCAGTAGAATTGGACTTGCGGACAAGCGCCCTTTTATAGCGGTAGGTAATGTATTTGCGTGCTACTGCAAATGCACGTTTATTCATTATCTGGTCTTCAACAAGGTCCTGGATTTCTTCAACATCAAGAGCACGCTTTGTATCAAGGCAGATTTGCATTATATTATTTGCAATTTCATGTACTTGTTGTTCTGGCAGACGGTTAACTGTTTCAGTTTCCTGGTTAGCCTTAGTTACAGCAGCAACGATTTTATCTATATTAAATGTTTCCTCTGCCCCGCTCCTTTTTATTATCTTCATATTTTAACCTCCATATAGCAAGAAGTCCCCCACTTCTAAAGTGTTGGGATGAATTGCACTATATATTTTGCATATAATATTGCCAATTATTATTATGACAAATCCGTACAATATTACTGATACTAACTTGTTTGTATTTTTTGCCTGGCATTGTTATATAGCCATCATTTGTATTTTTTACATATACTCCACCATTTGTAAAACCACTTATATACCCTTTTTGCCCAAATACTTCGACATAATCATTAAGATACATACCTTTATAATAAGATGTATTTTTGCTGTTTCTTTTCTGGGTTATGTTAGGCTCTTTTCTGCCTTTTCTTGCATTAGCTTCATGCAAGGAACGTTTTTTCTTTCTAAATTGTTTTATCAATAACCATTCATCAGGGTTTTCTTTTATATCTTCAATTCCACTTATTATAATTGCATCATTGTAATGCGTCTTGTCAAGATTCATATCTTTTCTTTTTGGTGTAGTCTGGCTTCCATAACAAATTACCGCATCAGGATACTTCTTCAATATCCTTTTTCTGATTATATTCATAAATGGTGGTTCTTTGTATTGTTTTACTTTCTTATGTCTTTGTTGCCACTCATATAAAATCCCGCCTTTTTCATGGTTTTCTGAAGTATGGCAATCCGTACACACAGTTATTAAATTGTCTGCCCTGTCTGTGCCGCCATTAGAACGGTATATTATATGGTGTGTATTAAGTATCTTATTCTTCTTTTTGCAACATTGGCAAGTATAACCATCTCTTGCAAATACAAAATACCTGGTATCAAAATAGCCATAACATTGTCCCTGCTGGTAATCCTTCCCTTGTATGTCTGGACGTATCATTTTAGCAATATCAAACTTCCCAGCTTCAATGTGAAGTTTAGTGTCAGCTGCTAGATTTTCCAGTTTGTCAATCCAATTAAAAGTATGGTTAATTTTACTTTCAATGCTTGGTGGCAGCCAGTTTTGCTTTTTAGATTTTACTCTGTTAAGAAATCTTGCTTTTCTGTATCTTGTTTTTCTGTTTCTTCTGTTTCTGCGGTATATTCTTCTTGTATCTAAATTGGATTTTACATCTTGCCTTAAGTTTATTTCTCCTTTAAACAATACCTTTTTTTCTGATGTTATAGCTAAACCTATATGCCTTGAACCTGTATCTATACCAATATTACACTTCTGGACAGTTTCTCCAGTTGCATATAATAACTGGATGGTAAAAGGATTATAACAATATATTTTAGCTTTCTTATTTTTTAGTAGTAACCTCGCTTTTCTTTGGGAGCAAGGCATCAGGCTTTGTCCTCTTAAATTTTTTACGAATACTCTCAAGTTCCGTACCTCCTTATATGAAGTTAGTTTCCCTTCGCCAATGTTATAAATGCTTGCCGTAGCCGGCATACCAGGTTGACTGCTCCTACACTCAGAACTATTTACAGAGCCTGCATAGAGCTACAAACTAGGGAATCATTTGTAGGTATGATAACATAAATAACGTAGCCAGTTAAGGCTTAGGCTAGTCAACAAGGCTTTTTCAAGCCCCCACTTCTACAAGTGGGGTGTTATTGACAACATCCTTTCAATGCATTGTGTAAAATATGTAAATTTATGGGATGAAAAGTTTACATATTGTATTTTGGGGTTATGGTATATACTACCATATATTGTTATGCTTTGCAACACTGAATACAAGATATGTAAAATTAAAGCTAAAGTTACTAATACAATTTAAAGATGTTCTTTCCTGTATCTGTCAGGTGAACAGCCTGTAACCTGTTTAAATTTTTTACCAAAGTAGCTTATGCTGGAAAATCCACACTCTAAAGCAATGTCTGTGACATATTTTTCAGGATATTGCAATAAAAGAATCCGTGCATGGATAATCCGTATTTCTATCAGTTGCTGGATAATTGTTTTTCCAGTTGTTTTTTTAAACAGAGTACAAATATATTCTTTAGAGCGGTTTATTTCTTTTGATAATTCATCCAGGGAAAAATCATGGTCAAAGTTATTTTCTAAATAAGAAATTATGGATGAAGCGAGGCTGTTTTCTTCTACATGGATTCCAGTTTTTCCAGGAGTAATCTGGCTGGATATATCAATTAGAAAACTGTAACATTCCTTAGAATAGATTATATTTTTATTTTTGATTTTACGGTCTTTTATAAAGAAAAGATTTTGGACATGCTCTAAAAAAATATCTGAATCAGCAAAATGATAAATACCTGAATAGTACATTCCAAGCATTGAAAGCATTTTCCCGCAGATTGGACCTTCAAACCCAATAATATGTACTGTCCAGTCGTCTGTTAAGCCACGATAGGAATGTGGAATGTGCGGATATAAAAGAAAGCCACTGTCTTTTGATATCACACTACATACTCCGTCTATAATTATTTCTCCTTTACCTTTGGCGCAGTAAAACCACTGGTATAATGAAAGTCCGTTTGGTCTGATAACTTGTTCCTGTCTATGGTTAAATCCCATAAGACGTATTAATAATGGGAATTTTTTTCTCTCTTTTTTTGTAGTCTGTACAGAATAAAGCATATGGATTTCCCTTTCGATATTAATATAATTATATGATTATTATTATATTAATATTGCAAAGTGCATGTTGTCAAGTATAAAATAGACACAAGAAGCAATATAAAAAACAAATAATAAAAAAAGGAGAGAGGAAATATGAATATTCCGGAAATTAAAAAGGACAGCAGAGGTATTCCAACATTATATGTAGATGGCAAGCCGTTTTTTTGCTATAGTGGAGAAATACATAATTCAAGTGCATCAGATTTAAATTATATGCAGGAAAATGTCTGGCAAAATATTAAAGGGATGAATCTAAATTCCCTGATTGTACCAGTATATTGGGAAATGATTGAAGAAGAAGAAGGTATCTATGAATTTGCCAGTGTAGACGGACTTTTGCAGCAGGCAAGAAATGAAGATATAAAATTAGTTCTGTTGTGGTTCGGGCTTTGGAAGAACAGCGAATCTATGTATGTTCCAGGCTGGATGAAAAAGGATTTGCAGAAATATTATCCTGTCCAGAAAGTTACAGGTGAAACAATTAATACAATATCACCATTATGTGACTTAGCTGTTGAAAAAGACAGGGCTGCTTTTACAGAACTGATGAAACACTTAAAAGAAAAAGACAGTGAAGCACAGACTGTTATTATGGTCCAGGTTGAGAACGAAATTGGTATTATGGGCAGTGCCCGTGATTACAGTGCTCCTGCACAGGATGCTTTTAAAAAGCAGATACCTGATGAAATAGCATTAGAGTTTGGTGTGTCTGGCAACTGGAAGGAAGCTTTTGGGGATGATGCTGAAGAGTATTTTATGGCATATTATTTTGCACAGGCGGTAGAGCGGATTGCTGCATCAGGGCAGAAGGAATATAATCTTCCTTGTTACGCAAATGCATGGCTTAAGCAATATCCATGGAATCCTGGTTCTTATCCATCAGGAGGGCCAGTAAGGACAGTACACCGCATCTGGAAAATAACAGCACCATCTTTATATACACTTGCACCAGATATTTATGTGCCATATTGTGTAGATATAATGGATGAATATAGTTATGAGGACAATCCGCTGTTTGTACCTGAGATTCGTAAAGATGCTGTTGCATCGTCTTATGCACTTTATGCATTTGCTGGAAAAAATGCAATTGGATTTTCACCTTTTGGCATAGAAGACCTTGCGTTAAATCCAGACAGTCTGGAAAAACCACCAATGGAAGTTATGATTGCCTTAAATATAGACCCATCAGCATTTGATATTACAGGCAGTAAGGAATGTCTCAGCCTCACTTATGACCTTCTAAAACAGATGGAGCCACTGTTTTTAAAATACCGTGGAACAGAGCATATGAAAACATATATAAAACGCAATGAAACAGATTTTGGGCAGTTTTTCCGTTTTGAAAGTTATGACATTGCTATAGCATATTCTCCAAAAGTGACAGCAAAACCTCTTGCTGCAGGTGTAATTATAGAATTAGCCCAGGATAAGTTTCTAATTGCCGGAATGGAGAGCACAATATCATTCCGTGTTAAGGAAGGAGAGGCAGCACATGCTGAATATATAAAACTGGAAGAAGGAAGAATAGAAAATGGCATATGGAAACCAGGACGTATTCTTAATGGCGATGAAAAAATGGCAATTAAATTAGGAGATAAACCAATAGTTTACATGATTGAACTTTATAAATTTTAAAGGATGCAATTTAATATAAAAAAATAGCCGTCACTACCGTAAATTAGTGACGGCTTTATAGCTGGTAAATATTAATAGCCTAATTAGATACATAACTGACAAAAATATATCCTGCATTTTTAAACATGTTTTCTGCATTTGCTAATGGTACTGTTTTATTATGCATTGTAACCGGGTCCATCCACGTTACTGTTGAGGATGTATATGCTGTTATTAGTACAGCATGTGAATTATTTAACATTCCTATTACTGGTTTTTCGTTGCTTACAAAGTACAAAACTTCATCAAGTGTACAGCCTGTAAGGTTGACTGGCTGTTCTAAGTACTTTGAAAGCATTGACATTATTGATTTGCCTTCCAGTTCACTTATGGATGTTGTGTGCTGTGCAGCTTGTAGTAACATATAGGTACATGATTTTATGGAAGAAGCCGGATTGCCAGGGTATGTTATATTGGACAATTCTTTTGAAATATATCTGCCTCCACGTTCCCATACAATATGTGACTGGTTATCCATTACAACACCCATCTGTTCATTTGCAAGCTGTATAGCTTCAGAAGGGTCTGCTGTACTGGCTGTAATTCCTCCGTATGCATATACATAATATTTTTCCGGACTGCTGCCAGTATCTGTAAGATGCAGTGTAGTATTGTCTGTAACCATTACATATTCTGTAGCATCTACGGATGGCTTCTGTTTTAGTACAAATCCAGTTGAGATATATTTTTCTGTTAAAGCTTTTTCAGTTACACGTGTAGTTATATTTATTGATGGTTTTTTACTTGTCTGCTGGTTCATAATATCATCATTAGCTGTAGACTTAAATTTGCCATTAACTTTTTTAACTCTTTTTAGCCTTATAACATTGCCATCTACAGTTGCACCAGTTACATAAATATTTTTATTTTTATATTCACGCAGTATATTGCCATCGCAGTCTGATATAACTAATTTGTATGCAGGACGTACTACTTCTCCGCCTGTTGATTCATATATATCTTTATTTTTTACATACCCATAAACAATATTGGAATCAATCGTTCCAAGTACTACTATGCTTTGTTTTTTCTTAGAAGAAACTACAAGGCTGTTTGCTGTATCGAGGTTTAATATTGTTATACTATTGGCATGTGCTGAACCAGCAGCATTGGACCACACAAAACATTTTGCCTCTTTTAGCATTACAAAATTATCTTTTGCAGCATTTTCTGTAAGTAAGTCGTATCTTTTTGACGAAATATTATATGCATAAACTACATCATTTAATGAAAAGTAAAATATATTTTTATTATTTACATAACAGAAATCACCAAGGTCTTGTTTTAGCTGTTCAAAGGTTGTTGATAGTGGGATGTACACCCGTTCTACTATCCTGTTATCTTCAGGAATATAATCATATAGTACAATTCCTACCCTGCCTTCATAGTCCCCGCTGCTGATATAGCCATAGACAAGAAAGTTTATTGTGCCATCATTACTTAACTTTAAAAGTTTAATATCATGCTGGCCAAAGTTTTCCATCTCTAAATTATTTTTTTTATTTTCATATGAAAATACTTTGTATAGTTTATTATCTGGCATATTGTAATACCATAGCGAGCCATTTCTGACAAAGGCAAACTTTTTATTTTTATCGCTTGCCAGTATGTCTAAGCTGTCAACATCTGATATTCCAATTTTAAGCTCATTTTTCTTTACAGAGATGAAATCAGGATTAAACAGTGCCTCCATTGTTCTTTTAAAATTAAGAAGATATATACGGCTTCCAGAATATCTTATGCGGTAAAACTCTTTGACAAAATATGTCTCTGTGCCAGTAGCTGTTTTAGCTTTTGCATAGTATTTTTGCTCAATGGAGGCTGTTTCAATATTTAATTCTTTTATAGTTGGTACTACATTGGTTAAAATTTCAGGTTTTAATTTACCCCATGTAATAAGCTGGTAGCTTGAGTTAATAGTTACATTGGCAAATGTTGAATCATCCCCTGTATTTGGTTCAAGATAATTAATAATATCAAATGATTTTCCACCGTCAAAAGTTGCCTGGTGAAAACTTTTGACAAAGTTTAATTTTTCTTTTAAAAAGAAATCATTTTCATAGTATTTGATTCTTGTATAATAATTAATTCTTTTACTTAAGTTTGTTGTCAGTGTTATCTGCAGGCCATATTCTGTACTTGTATCCAAAGGCTCTGATAGTTTTATTTTTATGGTTTTATAGTTTTTATCTGTGTCAAAAGCAGTAAGGCCGTCTGTTTCAAGCACTTTGTTGTTTAAGATATCACGCAGTTCAAAATCCAGTTTTTTAATCTTTAACGCATTTTCTGCAATATTAACTGTAAGTATTTTAGTAGCATCTAATGGTGTAATGGATTCCCGTATGCTTCCACTGTCCAGTCTGCTGCTGTACCCACGCATTGTATTGACAGTAAACCCACCAAGTTTTAAATGTATTACTGGAAACGTTGCATCCTGCAGGCTTGTTGCAGTAGTAGTCCCTACTGTTGCATCTGGTATATCATTTCTAAAAAAAAACAGCGATATGACAAATACGAAAATTAAAGCTATAAATCTATATAAATGTATGTAAAAATGTTTCACTACAATCCTCCATTTAAAATTTTATATTTTAACCTCATCAAACAAGTTCCACGTTTCATAGGATAGTGTAACTTTACCTGG
>DKXQ01000135.1 GCA_002493085.1 Lachnoclostridium sp. UBA7122 | reverse complement strand
TTTTCTTATATATAAAATTAACAAACATCATTTTTCTAAATAGTTTGTCATATTTTTCACATAAGCAAAATAACTCCCTGTTTAATAATATAACTTATAGCTATTATAAACCTTTTGGTTTATAATTTCAATATATCTATCCAAAAAGAATTTATATTATGTTAGTAACAACGACCAGCAATGTTATTTGGTATGTCATGGAAAAGGTGACCCTGATATCTGGCATAGCTCAACTACAGATTCCGCCAATGTCCAACAATTATTTGTATCGTTCCAGCCTTTTAGAGGGGTTTTTCTAGATTTTTCTATTTTTAACTATTAATATATGTTTTTTTACAATATTTGCAAATTATCAATATAGTTATCTTGCTATTTGCTTCACAATATTCTATAATGTTTATAGTTTTAAATACATTACAGAAAGGGGAAATCTAAATGATTAAAAAACTATTTACTGTTACATCGTTATCTCTGGCACTGGTAATCTCTCCTTATGGAACAAGCATCAATCCAGATGCTGCTGCAGTAACCGAAGCTAAAACTTATGTATACTATGTTCCTGGTTCAAGCTATGCCTATCATTGTACTAAGAGCTGCCGCACACTAAGCCGCAGCAAAAACATCCAGAAAACCACTGTAAAGAAAGCTAAAGGCTCATTAGACTTAAGAGCCTGTAAAGTATGCTACTGATAGTGCTAACAATTTCAAATAGTTATTTATCTGCAAGCTGTCTGTCATAACAGATAGCTTGCAATTTCTTAATATAAGATTTTTTTATCTTTGACTTGTATTAATATATTATACATAATATTTAAAACAGCAGATACAGGAATTAAAAAAGGAGGCTTTCCAATGAAAGAAAAATATTGCTTATACCTTAGAAAAAGCCGTGCTGACCGTGATGCTGAGGCACATGGTGAAGGTGAAACCTTAGCGCGTCATGAACAGATACTCAAAGCTCTGGCCAATAAAATGGAAATAAAAATTTCTGCTGTTTATAAGGAAATAGTGTCTGGTGAAACTATTTCTGCACGCCCTGAAATGATTAAACTTTTACAGGAAGTAGAAAATGGCTTGTGGGATGGTGTCATTGTCATGGAAATAGAACGGCTTGCAAGAGGTGCTACTATTGACCAAGGCATAGTTGCCCAGGCATTCCAGTTGTCAGGCACAAAAATCATCACACCAGCAAAAGTCTATGACCCAGCAAATGAATTTGACGAAGAATACTTTGAATTTGGGCTTTTTATGTCCAGAAGGGAATATAAAACCATAAACCGCCGTATCCAGAGAGGACGGAAAGCTGCTGCCAGTGAGGGAAGATATATTGCTTCTACTGCCCCGCTTGGATATAAACGCATCAAATTACAAAATGACAAAGGCTGGAGTCTTGAAATTGTACCAGAACAGGCAGACATTATCCGTCTTATTTTTGATTTATACGTAAATGGCGAAAAAAATTCTGATGGCAGTATTAACAAAGCTGGTTCTACAAAAATATGCCGCATACTTGACAGAAGAAATATAAAACCTCTTTCAGGAGGTGCATGGTCTCCTGTATCTATACGTGATATTCTCTGTAATCCTGTTTATACTGGCAAGATACGCTGGGGATATGATAAATATGAAAAAGTATCACAAAATGGCTCTATAATCACAAAACGCAGAAGAACTAATGACTGTATTATTACGCAAGGTCTGCATAAAGCTATTATAGATGAAGAAACATTTAATAAAGCACAGGAACTGTTAAAATCACATTCCAAGATTTCAGTACAATCTGGCAAAAAGCTTCAAAATCCATTGTCAGGGCTTGTTTATTGTAAAAAATGCGGTCATCTTATGACCCGGTTAGCACCTACATCCAAAACACCATATGCTGCTTTGAAATGCCCAAACAGATATTGTAATAACATATCAGCTCCTATTTATCTTGTAGAAAAAAAGATAATATCCTCATTGAAAATGTGGCTTTATAATTACGAATTAAACATACAGAGAAATGAAATAAAACATATCTCGCCAACATATGATAATTCATATACTACATTAGAAAAAGAAGCGGCTATGTTAAAATCACAACTAGATAAAACTTTTGACCTTCTGGAACGTGGTATTTATGATGATGAGACTTTTTTAGAAAGAAACAAGGCTATCAAAGCTAAAATTGAAGAATGTAATAAGGCAATGAATAAGCTACAAGAATTAAAAAATTCAGAAGAAAAAGCCTTGTCTATTGAAAATAACTTTATTCCTACAGTAAAAAATATTGTAGATGGATATGATACTATTAAAGATGCAAGCATGAAAAATGAACTTCTGAAAGCTGTAATAAAGAAGATTGAATACATAAAAGAAACAAGGAATACACGAGGGAGACGTGATATTGATAATTTTGACCTAGTATTATATCCTATTATGCCTTCTAAATAGGGGCTTAATGCCCCTTTTTATATAACATATGCTTATTAGCAGTAATAATCTTTATATTATTAATGCTAAGAAAGTCTGCATCGTTTGTTACAATATAGCAGTTTTTATACCTTGCAAGCTCTCCATAGTATCTGTCATTAAAATCAAATGTATTTTCATTGAAAAACATATCTGCAATATTTACTTTTATTATATCATCATTGCATAAAACAACGGATGGTAATAGAAGTAACTGATTTATAACAATATCTGAAATCTCCTTTATTGTATCTTTATATTCATCTGTTGGTTTATAGTCTTTTTTAAAATCAAACTGGTCTGTTTTAAGATTATTTTCCCTTAAATATCTCTTATATTCATTTCTAATATATGTATTTATAAATTCTGACAATAAAACAGCTGTTACAAGGATTGACTGACTTTTAACAGCTATTTTATTAAAAAAGGTTTTATATGGTTTCATAAGTTTATTTTTATATCCACCATAAGTATAAAAAACATACATCAGAACATTACAGTCCAGTATAAACAAATCATTTTTCATAGGAGTAAATATTGTAATATCTTTTACTAGATTAGCCATATATTTCCTCCTCATCTATAAATTCGGTGACCTTTTTTTCATCTGTATAAAAAGATTTTGCTCTAGCTATTACTTTACGCAAAGAATCTGTTGATTTTAATCCAGTAATTACTAATTTTTCTTTCAATTCTTCACTGTTATGTCTTTCATATAATGTAGCTATGGCAGCGTTTAAAAACTGGGTAAGTACAACATCTACATTATTAAAATCAACTGTCACTTTGCTACCCTTTGACAATGCCTTTTCAATCTCTTCATGAAGAATTTCACCATCATCATCTGAAACTGCCAGATTGCCAAATAATTTATAAACCAATATTTTTTCCATAATTATTCCTCCCTAGAATTCAGAAAACTTATTTCCACTTTCATTAGATAATATATACACACCATTATCATCAGTATTAATGTTAATTGTGACAATAGTTCCTCTAAAAATAGTATCAATAAATTCTGTATTCTCCTTACCATTTTTAAATGTCCATATTTCATCTTCAGAACATATCATTATTGAGCCATTATTAATATTTACAAATTCTTTTAGATAATATAATCCCAGACCTCCAGATTTGCCATTTACCATCTGTTTTGTAGAATTATTTTCATCTGTTGCCCACGAAATAGTATTTTCTGGTGGTTCTTTTCCTAATATATCTGTATAATATTCAATAACATTCTCCTTTATAGTATGTCCTGTATTCGCTATTGTAAACTTCATTAAATTTTTTGCAGGAAATATCTGTCCACAAGAAAATACTTTGCTACATTTTCCATGCATGGGTGCATTACCAAATATTTCTAATACATTTTCTAATATTTTTTCTTTTAACCCATCAGACATTCTGGGCATCTGCTGCCGTTGTAGTACCCTATCTTTGAAGTACGAAGCAAATTTTTTTATTTCTTTGCCATCAGTTATTTTATACTCAATTACGGTATCATTTTTATCAACAGTTTTGCCAAAACTAAAATATCTGCCAAAGCTATTTCTTGCCAATAAGTTCTCAATTTTAGAGGAAATCGAATCTTTTACATATTGTAACCGTACTCTTGTGAAATTTTCATCTAACACAGCTCCAAATGCAGATAGTATATTTGCATCAATCCATTCTAATTCTGAAAAATCTAAAATCACTCTATCATTATTTTCTGCATTATGAATTTTATCCAGCACGATAACCAAGGAAACTATTCCTTGTGTCGTATCATTAATCATCCTTGGCAAATTTATAATCATATTATGCTCCCAGCCATAAAAATATTTGAAAAATATATAAAACTATTTTATATATAATAGAAATTTTTTTCAATTATGTGACAAAATATTTATTTTTCTATAAAAATATACTATACTAAATTTAATTTTTAATTATTACCTGTATAATACATGGCTGTATTTGTATCCCCATTCATATGTCATTAATAAACAACTGTTGGCCGCTGCCCCAAGTCCCCCATAATCTTTTCCTTCATATAAAAGCCCCTGCTGCCCTGAAGATGTCTTTGGCGCTAGTGCAACAGAAACCATATACCCATAGGCATTAAGTTCCCTTGTAAGCTTTGCTACAAAAGAAGTAAAATAATCCCTGTCCTCTGCTTTTATATATTCAAAGTCAACATCTACACCGCTAAAATTTTTTTGCCTGAGCACTACAAGGATATTTTGTATAAGAATTTCCTGTATACTATTATTGTGTACTAATACAGATATAAGATTATTGTTAAACTTTCCATTTGCATCCATTGGTGTAAGTGTAAGTACTGGTTCTGTGCCAAACTGCAATGCCGCATTTATCATGCCAGTGTCATCCACAGGTGGCACTAGTTCTCCTTCAGTTGTGAATCCATAGGAAAAAACAGATAATGTTGTAAGATAAGCCAGAGTTGTCTGTAATACTTTTGAATTTATATAAGGGTAGGCATATCCATTTACTGTAACTGGTCTTTTGTACTGTTGCAAGGTATCCTGGACAGGTATTAAAAGAGCCTGCCCGATTACAAGAGGATAAGGATATGAAATCTGGTTTATAAAAGCAATTCCGCTAGCCTGTACCTGAAACTTATCTGCAATAATATCAATTGTATCGCCCTGTTTTACTACATATATTTCCAAAACAAACCTCCATATAAATATATAATTTATCATTATATATTTATATGGCAGGATATACAGACTATGCCATTCCTTTTATCTAACCTTCAAATAGCTATTAAGCCATCCCTTCACCACCTGTTACACGTTTGAAGTAATCTTCAAGGCTTTCTTCTTCTAAAAGCATGCCGTGGTCAATGATTCCAATATCATCAGCCAGCAATGCAATTTCGGATAGAATATGACTGGATATCAGGATTGTCTTTCCCCGTTCATTACAAAGGTCACGGATAAAAGACCGCACCTCCGCAATTCCAATAGGGTCAAGACCATTGAATGCTTCATCCAGAATCAAAAGTTCCAGATCATGCATAATTGCAAGGGCAATCGCCAGCCGCTGCTTCATGCCAAGCGAATACTGGGAAAACAATTTCTTACCAGAGTAAGTTATAAAAATT
>DKXQ01000073.1:1624-24040 GCA_002493085.1 Lachnoclostridium sp. UBA7122 | reverse complement strand
AAGCGGGAGCGGCTGCCGGCTGGAAAAATTTTGAAAACGCCAGAGCCATATTTTACAAATAATTCCCCAGGTAAAGTTACACTATCCTATTTTATTACCATCCTTGTCTTAAAAATAAATGTATGATATGATTTTAATAAAAATTAACAAAGCAAATACGGACAAATAAGCAAAGTCCATATTGCGGAAAAGAGGTAAAATATGACAAATAGTGAAAAATCCATAAAATTACACAAAAAATGGAATGGTAAAATCAGCACCACTCCTAAATGCCACGTTAATTCAAGAGAAGACCTTGCCATAGCATACACGCCAGGCGTTGCAGAACCATGCAAAATTATAGCAGATAATAAGGAAGAAGCTTATAATTATACAATTAAATCCAACACTGTAGCTGTTATTTCTGACGGAAGCGCTGTACTTGGTCTTGGAAACATTGGTCCTGAAGCCGCAATGCCTGTAATGGAAGGAAAGGCAGTTCTTTTTAAAGAATTTGGCGGTGTCAATGCATTTCCAATATGCCTTGCCACACAGGATACTGAAGAAATTATAAAAACAGTTATTAATATTGCACCTGCATTTGGCGGAATAAACCTTGAAGATATATCAGCACCAAGATGCTTTGAAATAGAAGAACGCCTTAAAAAGGAACTTGACATACCTGTTTTCCATGATGACCAGCATGGAACAGCCATTGTTGTACTTGCAGGCATAATTAATGCATTAAAAGTCACTGGCAGGACAAAAGAAGAGTGCCATGTAGTCGTAAATGGCGCTGGTTCAGCGGGCATTGCCATAACAAAGCTTCTTTTGACATACGGTTTTAAAGATATCGTAATGTGCGACAAGGCAGGCATAATTTCAGCATCCTCGCCTGGTCTTAACTGGATGCAGGAAAAAATGTCCAAGGTAACAAACCTTTCTGGCAAAACCGGGACTCTTGCAGATGCATTAAAAGGTGCAGATATCTTTGTAGGCGTATCAGCGCCAGGCATTGTTACTGAAGAAATGGCAGCCTCAATGAACAGTGATGCCATAATATTTGCAATGGCAAACCCTGTACCTGAGATTATGCCAGATATTGCAAAAAAAGCTGGTGTCAAAGTTATAGGTACAGGACGTTCGGATTTTCCAAACCAGATAAATAATGTCGTTGCTTTTCCAGGCATATTTAAGGGAGCGCTTGAAGGACGCACCACACAGATTACAGAAGACATGAAACTCGCTGCTGCCATCGCAATATCATCCCTTGTAGATGATAAAGACTTAAATGAAGATAATATTATGCCTGAGGCATTTGACCCACGTGTAGCGGATGCTGTAGCAGATGCTGTTAAAGCGCATATAAAACGATGAAGTTATGGGAAGTAAGCCTTAAAAAAACAGGTGTATACCAGAAAATGTTGTTGCAACAGGATACCCCACAATAGTATTTGCCTATGTGGGAATAAATCTTTTAGAAAGAGGGAATTTTATGACATCTGAATCATTAAAACTGTACAAATTGATAATATTATACTTTTTAAGCAGAACAAAACAGCCGATGCCAAATGCCATTATTTCTGACTTTATTTTAACCAACGGCTATACAGATTACTTTTCCATACAACAGACATTGACAAGCCTTACAGAAGATAAAATGATTGAAGCAGAGCAGACCCATTCTGCTTCTTATTACACCATTACACCATCAGGTTTAGAAACACTGGGCTTCTTTGGAAACCAGCTTCCTGATGATACTAAAGTGCAGATTGATGACTATCTTCATAAAAATAAAATAAATATTGTTAAACGGACAACTATACATACCGACTTTACACAGATAAAACCAAATGAATATCTGGCAAAAACCTCTATTATAGAACGTGGAAGCACTATTCTTGAACTGTCTTTAAACCTTCCAACAGAAGAAGAAGCAATACAAGTATGCAAAAGATTTAAGGAAAAAAATGAAAATATATACAGTTATCTTTTAAAAGAACTTACAATGGATTAACAAAATACCCTGGCACAGCCAGACTGTGCCAGGATTATATATACTGGTTATTTTAAGCAGGCTTTCACAAATTTCTTTTTGCCACGTTTAAGCACTATGCCATCTGTGCCTATTTTATTTTTTGCAATCATCATTTTAGTGTCACTGGCCTTTTCCCCATCTATGGTAACTCCTCCCTGTTCTACATTGCGGCGGGCTTCTGCATTAGATGATGCAAGCCCTGCTTTTACAAGAAGCGCTAAAAGCCCAATGCTGCCATCTGTAAAATCTTCATCTGAAAGTTCTGTCACAGGCATATCTGAAGCATTGCCACTGGAGAAAAGAGCCCTTGCACCTGATTTAGCTTTTGTAGCTTCATCCTCTCCATGTACAAGCTTTGTCAGTTCAAAAGCAAGAATTTCCTTAGCCTGGTTAAGCTGTCTTCCCTCCCACTTGTCCATTTCAGCAATTTCAGACAGCGGAAGGAATGTCAGCATACGCAGACACTTAAGCACATCCGCATCACTTACATTTCTCCAGTACTGGTAAAAATCAAACGGGCTTGTCTTGTCTGGGTCAAGCCACACAGCACCTGACTGGGTTTTTCCCATCTTTTTCCCCTCAGAATTTAGAAGAAGGTTAATAGTCATTGCATATGCATTTTTACCAAGTTTACGGCGTATAAGTTCTGTGCCTCCAAGCATATTGCTCCACTGGTCATCCCCGCCAAACTGCATATTGCAGCCATACTTCTGGAACAATGTGTAAAAATCAAAACTCTGCATAATCATATAGTTAAATTCAAGGAATGTCAGTCCCTTTTCCATACGCTGTTTATAACATTCTGCAGTAAGCATGCGGTTTACTGAAAAATGCGGTCCAACTTCACGCATCACATCCATATAATTTAAGTCCATCAGCCAGTCAGCATTATTTACAAGCAACGCCTTTCCATCTGAAAAATCAATAAACTTTTCCATCTGCTTTTTAAAACATTTTACATTGTGGTTAATTGTTTCCACAGTCATCATCTGTCGCATATCTGTCCTTCCAGAAGGGTCTCCAATCATGGCAGTTCCCCCGCCTACAAGGGCTATAGGTTTATTGCCTGCCATCTGAAGCCTTTTCATAAGACACAGCGCCATAAAATGTCCTACATGCAGGCTGTCAGCAGTAGGGTCAAACCCTATATAAAATGTAGCCTTGCCATTATTAACTAATTCCTTAATTTCTTCTTCATCTGTCACCTGGGCAATAAGCCCGCGCGCAGACAGTTCATCGTATAAAGCCATAATAATCCTCCAATAAAACAAAAAAGTCCTTTTATCTGTTATAAAACAGATAAAAGGACGGATTAACCGTGTTACCACCTTTTTTCACAACAGGTTCACACCTGCTGTCTCAACAGGATACAAGCATATCCCTGCACGTTAACGGGTGCATAACCGTCTAAGCCTACAAAGCCTTAAGCCCTTCAGCCAGCTACTCCAAGATGTATTCATAAACAGTCCGGGCCTGCGCCTCTCATCAGCCGGCGGCTTTCTGTAAGCTGTAACTGCTACTACTTCTTCTTTTCAACGTATTTGTATATTATATTCTAACCAATACATATTAATTTGTCAACTTAAAATCCTTTTGGATTTCTGCTCTGCCATCTCCATGCATCTTCACACATCTGTGCAATATCCCTTTTAGCTTCCCAGCCAAGCTCTTTTTTTGCTTTATCCGGGTCAGCATAACACATATCTATATCGCCAGGCCTTCTTTCTGTGATATGGTATGGAATTTTTTTACCACATGCCTTTTCAAAATTTTGTATAATTTCCAGTACACTATAGCCTTTGCCTGTGCCAAGATTATAAGTTACAAGACCAGGGTGTGACTTTAACTTTTCAAGGGCTTTTATATGTCCCTCTGCCAAATCTGTAACATGTATATAATCACGTACACCTGTGCCATCAGGAGTATCATAGTCATTACCAAATACATTCACAGCTTCGAGCTCCCCTGCTGCAACTTTTGCAACATATGGCAGCAGGTTGTTAGGTATGCCATTAGGATTCTCACCAATATCCCCGCTCTTATGTGCACCTATAGGATTAAAATACCTTAATAACGCAATATCCCAGCTTTTATCCGCTTTGTAAATATCTCTTAACATATCTTCAATTATAAGTTTTGTCCTGCCATACGGATTGGATACTGAAAGTGGAAAATCCTCTTTTATTGGCACGCTTTCAGGCTTTCCATAAACTGTTGCTGACGAACTGAATACAAGCGATTTCACACTGTGCTTTTCCATAGCCCTGAGCAGGTTAAGAGTGCCTGTGATATTATTATTAAAATAAGCCAGAGGAATCCTGCAGGACTCACCTACTGCCTTAAGCCCTGCAAAGTGTATTACAGACGCAATATCCTCTTTTTCAAATATATCATTAACAGCCTGTTCATCTAACAGGTCTTTTTCATAGAATTTAACACTCCTGCCAGTTATCTGTTCTACTCTCTCTAAAGCTTTACTGCTGGAATTAGAAAGATTGTCAACGACAACTGTACCATATCCTGCATTAAGCAGTTCCACAACTGTATGGCTTCCAATAAAGCCACAGCCACCTGTAACTAAAATGCTTGCGTCCATATTTTCCTCCTGTTATGCCTATATATCTGGTTTAATTTTATGGAAGTTTTACTGTTCCTATTTTAATATAACCACTAACCCATGTTTTAGTCCTGCTGTCACCAGCTTTGCGGATATAAACATTCTGGCTGTTCTTGTCTTTATTAATCTCTATTGAAGCCTGGCTTTTTAGTTTGCTGTACCTTGTATTTAACTTAGGTGTTTCCGCAAGAACTACAATCTGGTAATCGTCTTCACTTATATTCTTAACAGATATGTTATCTGCATTTTTTGTAATTTCAAGTACTTTATTGCCATCTTCATCTGTGACTGTTGCATTAACAACATCTCCATCTGCATTACTGGCTTTCAATTCATTTGCATTTGACAATGGAACACGTGTCCACTTAGAAGCAGGTTTCTTTTTATAATCATTCTGCCCAGTACGCACTTCTAATATACCTTGCTCTGCTATACTGCCTGTGCTTGCAACCTTAAGCAGTTGTTCTATTGTAACATTTTCTCTTGAACTGGTACTAGTAAGTTTATCTGGGATTTCCTTAACTCCATCTATAATAGTAACTACACGGTATTCTGATGAACCTGGAAGGGTTAAAGTCCCAGATGTGTACTTAGCAGCAACAGAAGGCCCATTTGCCTGTTTAGCAATATTAAGTTTTGCTTCTTTGCCCGGGAAACTTCCTGCGTCATACACCTGTAACTTTTTATCAATATTGCCTGCATCATATGCATTTTTTAATTTCTCATCTGCAGTTTCTGTAATTCCTGCTTTTGGAGCGCCAGGCGTCCTGATGTATAATGTAGCTCCCTGATATTTAAAATCATCAAAGACCCCAACAGTCCTGCCATCTGACAGCTTTTGGGCATCACTTGGGCTGTTCCAGCTGCTATATGGAGTTCTCCACTCATAATCACTAGCAGGCTGTACATTATTTTTCTTTGTTCCAGTTTTAAATTCCAGTTCACGTTCTGCTCCATTATACGTTGCAATGGCGGCCTTTGGTACTGCAGGTATCTTAATAATGACTGGCACTTCCATGCCATCTGTTTTAATGGCAACAAAATTATCTTTTATATTGCTTAATTTAGATAAATCTACTACAATTTCATCATCATTATTAACCTCAAAAATATCCCATGAAGATACTTTAAATGTTATCTTATCGGACTTTTTGCCCCTTGTTGCCATTCCAAACATAACTTCTTCTTTATGCAGGTGGCTGACATCAATATACACTTTCTGCTCTTCTCCGCTTGTTTTTATATTGTCCGCAGTAATAACCGCAGCAGCCGATGCACCAGTACTGCCAGCACACGCCCATACTGCCAGTGCTATAGCAGTAGCAGCTGTTACTTTTAATCCATTTGCAACTTTCATAATAATCCCTCCTTTATACAACATATAGCACATCTACAGTCTTTCTATGTAATTGATTATAATAGTCTAATAATATGGTAATATTGTGGCATATCAGGAAAAATTCTGTATTTTTAGTAACTTCTGGAAACTGGTAAAAATCTATATTTTATGTTATACTATTGTTATTCATGCTTATATAAAAAAAGAATGGAGGAATTTTATGAAAGGAATAATACTTGCCGGTGGTTCTGGCACAAGATTATACCCTCTTACAATGGTTACATCCAAGCAGTTACTGCCAGTTTATGATAAACCGATGATTTACTACCCGCTCTCAACGCTTATGCTTGCAGGAATACGTGATATACTGATAATATCAACACCTGTTGATATAGGCAATTTTGAACGTCTTCTTGGTGATGGAAGCAATTTTGGAATACATCTTGAATATAAGATACAGCCTTCACCTGACGGGCTCGCACAGGCTTTTATTATAGGTGAAGATTTTATAAATGGAAATGCCTGTGCGATGGTACTTGGTGATAATATTTTTTATGGAAGTGGTCTGGGCAGGCATCTGCGTGATGCTGCCGCACAGGAAAATGGTGCTACAATATTTGGCTATTATGTTGATGACCCTGAAAGATTTGGCATTGTTGAATTTGATAAAGATGGAAAAGCTATTTCCATTGAAGAAAAACCTGAACACCCCAAGTCAAATTATTGTGTGACCGGGCTGTATTTTTATGATAGCAGGGTTGTTGAAATGGCAAAAAAAGTCAGGCCCTCTGCACGTGGTGAACTGGAAATCACAGATTTAAACAAAATGTATCTTGCAGAAGGCTCCCTTAATGTAGTAACATTAGGCCGTGGCTATGCATGGCTTGACACTGGTACAGTGGATGCACTTTCAGAAGCTACCGAATTTGTAAAAGTTATAGAAAACCGGCAAGGCATCAAAATATCAGCAGTAGAAGAAATCGCATTTAAAAATGGATGGATATCAAAAGAAAAACTTATAGAATCGGCAGAACTTTATGGCAAGTCAGCATATGGCAGACACCTGAAACAAGTTGCAGATGGTAAAATAAAATATTAAATATATGGAGGTTAATTTATGAATATAATTGTAACAGGCGGAGCTGGATTTATTGGTGGCAACTTCTGCCACTATATGACAGAAAAGTATCCGGAAGACACCATATTGTGCATTGACAAGCTCACGTATGCAGGCAATATGGAAACCCTGGCGCCTATAATGGACAAACCAAACTTTAAATTCTTTAAGGCGGATATAGCAGACAGGGAAACAATATACCAGATTTTTGAAAATGAAAAACCTGGGATAGTAGTTAATTTTGCTGCTGAAAGCCATGTTGACCGCTCTATAAATGAACCTGAGATTTTTTTACGTACTAATATAATTGGAACAAGTGTTATGCTTGATGCATGCCGCCAGTTTGGAATAAAACGCTACCACCAGGTATCTACTGATGAAGTATATGGAGACCTTCCGCTTGACCGGCCAGACCTCTTTTTCACAGAAACAACACCACTCCACACAAGCAGCCCTTACTCTGCTTCCAAAGCGTCAGCAGACTTGCTTGTACAGGCATATTCACGCACTTATGGACTTCCATGTACAATTTCAAGGTGTTCCAATAACTACGGTCCTTACCATTTTCCCGAAAAGCTTATTCCTCTTATCATTGCCAATGCACTTAATGACGAGACGGTACCTGTTTATGGCACCGGTGAAAATGTACGTGACTGGCTTTATGTAAAAGACCACTGCATTGCCATTGACCTTATAATACGCAAAGGTAAAGAAGGTGAAATATATAATATAGGCGGACACAATGAAAAAAGCAATCTTGAAGTTGTAAAAACAGTTTTAGCAGAGCTTGGCAAGACAGAAGACCTTATAAATTATGTAACCGACAGGCCAGGACACGACAGGCGTTATGCGATAGACCCTGCAAAAATCCACAGTGAACTTGGCTGGCTTCCTGAAACAACATTTGATGAAGGCATTAAAAAAACCATCCAGTGGTATCTTGACAATAGAAGCTGGTGGGAAAATATTATTAATGGTGATTACCAGGATTATTATGAAAAAATGTATGGAAACCGTGATATAATTTCATAAAACCATAAAACAGATGCAAAAGCTGCGGTCTGAAGAAACAGACTGCAGCTTTTGCCAGCTATATTTTAAAACTAATCTTACATAAGATTTTCTGATGCACATAAATCCAGGGCAGCAGCAATTACTTTGTCCATATCATAGTATTTATATTGTCCAAGCCTTCCGCCAAATATAACGTTTTCTTCACTTTCTGATAACTTTTTATACTGTTCATAAAGCGAATTATTTTTTTCGTTATTTATTGGGTAATATGGCTCACTTCCCTTTTGCCACTCTGATGAATACTCCCTGCTGATAATAGTAAAAGGCTGTGTCCCAAAGTCAAAATGTTTATGCTCAATAATGCGTGTATATGGCACATCAGCCGCAGTATAGTTTACAACAGCATTTCCCTGGTAGTTGGCACAGTCAAGCCGTTCTGTCTCAAACCGCACTGAACGGTATTCAAGCACACCAAATTTATAATTATAGAATTCATCAATCATTCCAGTATAAATAACCTTATCCGCATCTATGCTGTCCTTTATATCAAAATAATCTGTTGAAAGCCTGACTTCAACGTCTTTAAGCATTTTTTCTACAACTGCAGTATATCCGCCATATGGAATACCCTGGTATCTGTCATTAAAATAGTTATTATCATATGTAAACCTGAGTGGAAGCCTTTTTATAATAAATGCTGGCAGTTCCCTACAGTCACGCCCCCACTGCTTCTGTGTATAGCCCTTAACAAGCTTTTCATAGACATCACGCCCTACAAGCTTTAAAGCCTGTTCTTCAAGATTTGCAGGCTCACCAATATCCAGCCCGCTAATCTGCTCTTCAATAATTTTCTGTGCTTCAGATGGTGTTTTAATCCCCCACATTTTGCTAAATGTATTCATATTAAACGGAAGGTTATACAATTCATCATTGTATATAGCAACAGGAGAATTAATATAGTTATTAAAATCTGCAAAACGGTTTATATACTCCCATACTTTCTTGTCAGATGTATGAAAAATATGTGCTCCGTATTTGTGTACTTTTATTCCATCTATATCCTCTGTATAAACATTTCCTGCAATATGTGGTCTTTTATCTATAACAAGGCACTTTTTTCCTGCACTTTTTGCTTCATGTGCGAAAACAGCCCCAAACAGGCCTGCACCTGCTATCAAATAATCATACTTCATTTCAGTCTCCATTCTATGCAAAATACTAAACCTGTTTTTTGCTAAAGATAAATAATTTGCTAAATACATAGTTTAATATAACAACAAATACATTTGATACAATTTTCATAAATACATCATTAAAATGCAGTATATCAACTGACAAATACATTATTACAACATCCATAACACCTGTAGCAAGCCTGCATCCCATAAATGAAATACACTCTTTTGCAAGCATTGCAAACGTACTTGTCCTGCTTTGAAAAACAAATATTTTGTTAGTGGCATAAGCAAAAATTACACTTAATAACCATGCCACTGAAGTACCTTCTACAGTATCCATGTAAAAAACATGGGCACACACTGTATAGGAAATTATATTTATTAATGTGGTCAGTCCTCCAAAAATTAAATATAATATAACTTCCCTGTATTTTAAATACAACTTCCATATCTTGTCAAACATTACCAGATAACCTCTTTTTTAACTACAAATCAATGGAACCTGACTTTTCTGCATCGTCATTTATTACATAATATGCTTTGCCCTCTTGTGGCTTAACATATAAATTTACAGTTTTAACACAGGACTTGTCCCCGCCAGATTCATTGCAATATGCATTTATTGCTGCTTCAAACATAAGCTCATCACTAAATTCCAAATCATTATATTGTATATAGAGCTTATGTGCAACAGCTTCTGGCTTTACAGCACTGGCAGCTTCTTTCTTTACCTGTGCGGTATCCGGCTGTGGTTTTGCTGCCCCGGCAACATTCAGTTTTTTTTCTGTTTCTTTTACTTCGTTACTAATTTCTGTATTACTTATGTTATTACTCATAGTATAAATACCCCTTTTTTTGAATTATTTATGTACTGCTATTATAAAGTAAATAGCAAAATATGTCAAAACAAAGTTGAAATATCCGTCTTTTAATTCCTTTTTAATTCCTGCTGGTCCTCTTCCCTGATTTCCCAGTTAATTAAAAAGGCAAGGGCAGCACGCAGAACAATAATTCCGGCAACAGTCACAATTTCTGCCCACTCCCTTACAACAACTGTACGTAAAATTTCACTTCCCATTTTAAATTCCAGTGCAACTGCAAGCCCTTTTGCAAGTCCTCTTTTGGTTTCAGGCGAATGTTTTGTATAGTTATAAAATCCCTTTATGCCTGAAATGGCAATAATAAATACCCCCATAAATTCCAATATAATTATAATATAACCTGACAAACCATTAAGTATAGTTTCAAGCTGGTGCATAAATTCCATAAAAATCTCCATTCAATAAAAGATGTTATAATTTTTTCCTTTTTTATTTCATTCTATACATTGCCAGAACTACACATTTACAGGATTATAAAGCTTTATTTGTGGCATTTTTTCTTTTTGCAGGAACAACATGGACATAATGCATCAAGCAGCTTTGCAACTTCATCCCATGATTTTTTAAGACACAGTGCTTTGCGGTTTAATGTAAGATTGTATTGTGTATTTTTAATTATAATTTGCTTAAGACCCATATTAATTCTCCTGAAAATATCTTGTATTAATATATGAAAAAAACAAAAATATGACATAAAGTAATTCACACAAGTTTCTGCCCGCAGTTTGGACAGAAATTACTGCCTGTTGTCTTCTGTCCGCAGTTTGGACAAAAGTTTGGCATGCTGGCTGTTGTACCAGACTGTGCAGTGCCTATATTCTGGGTGGCATGTTCCATCATTTGCCCTGCCATCTGCATACCCATCATCATACCTGCCATATCACCCGCCATGCTGCCTCCATTAAGGTTTCCAGATGCCATTGCATCTGTCATGGATACCTGCTGGTATCTTCTGGTATCACCAACCATATTTTGTGCAGCATTTTTATTAATCATATCCTGTACTTCAGAAGGATAGTTAAAGCTTATAATCTGAAACCCTGTTACTGTCATGCCATCTTTCATAATCTGCATGTCAAGGTCTTCTTTAATGCCATTAGCTATTTCAAAAGCATTAGCCTGCAGATTAAACATATCCCTGCCTTCTTTAGTAATCCACTTCATAAGAAGCTGGTCAATAACTGAGGTTATGCGTAATTTTATATCTTCTACACAATATTGCTGCTTAACGCCAGCTATCCTGTCTATTAAAGCTACATAGTCACTAACCTGGATTGTAAATGTCCCGTTTGCACGTACCGGAAGCCCGCCAGGCATGCCCAGTGCCGGAATATTTACTGGTGCTTTAGTTCCCCACTTTATTATAAACTCCTTAGTATTTATAAAAAGAACTTCCGCACGTATTCCACTGTTAAATCCAAATTTAAACCCTTTTAATGATGAAAGAAATGGAATAATCTGTGATTCAATATCATATTCCCCATCATCTTTAAAAATGCCCTCAATTTTTCCATTATACATAAATATGGCATCCTGTCCAGGTTTAATTATAAGCCTTGAACCCTTTTTAATTTCACGGTTATTCCATCTCCAGAAAACCATGTCTTCACGCCATTCTTCCCACTCAACTACATTAGCTAACTGTCCTGAAAAAAATCCCATAAAATCCTCCATTCTTTTAAAAGCTTCTTCCTCCGCCACTGCTGTGGCTGCTGCCGCCTCCACCGCCTCTGCTGCTTCCAGACTGCGTTTTAGGTTTAGGAGTACGTGTAACAGTTGTATGTGTATATCTGTCAAACCTGCCTATCACCCTTGAATTATTTTTATTAAGATATGTATAGCTGTTTACTGTTATGCGCATGCCAGAATTATGCGCAGCTAATGCAACTGATACTATGCCAGCCAAAAGACATAAAATAAACTGTACAATTGGGGAAAAAAGCATACTGTCAAGTTTTGGTGGCCTGCCCATATATGTGTATGCCATATTACAAAATTTTTCAACCGCGGCATAATATTGTCCATCAGTCATATAACTGTGCATACAATCCAGTATTTTGCCACACCTCCTATCTGTAAGCATATCCTTCGCAACGCCATATCCTTGTATTTCATATATGCGGTCACCAGGATACATACCTATCATAAGTATTATAACATCAGTATCCTGCTGTGCTGATACAAACTGCTCCATCTCATATCCAAAGTCCATGCTTCCGCTTATATAAGGAGTAGTCCATATATAAACAGAAGTATTGTATTCTTTAAATATCTTATCACATAAGTTTTGCAGTTCATCCTCTTTACTGTCAGAAATAATCCCTGCATCATCCTTTACAACTGTTTCCGCATCTGCCGTACTATAGCACACCAGACACGGCAAAGCCACTAAAAGCAGGATAAAAATATATTTATGTATGTATTTAATATAAGCTGTCATAGCACCGGACCTCCCATTAATACAGTAATTATACGGCAAATAATAAAAAGTGCCAATGTAACAACTGCTGCACTGCCTATAACCTTAGCTTTGCTTAAAGGAGGTCTGCCCGCTATTTTACCTGTCTGGCCATTCATTGCAAAAGTATATTCTGAATGGTCATAGTCATAATAAACCATCCAGACAGGAAACAGTACATATTCTGCACTGCGCTGTCCTATATTGCAGTCACAGTTTAATATATGCACTGAGGAATATCCTGCAATACTGCTTAATATATAGTCTTTCATATAATCAGTTACCCGCTGTTGTATACGTGGAAACATTTCTTTGTCAGTATAGTTATATTTTTCTGATATAAAGCCTGCAAGATATGGTATATTAAATTCTTTCATATTACTGTAATCAAATGGCTCAAGGCGGTCCATAAGGCTGTCAGGCATCTTTTCCGATGCATCAGCAGGAATATTGCTATATCTGGCATCAACTTTACGGTATACATTAAAATGGCTGGTTTTAGTAACAGTCACATCTCCTTCATCATATGTATGGATGCATGTACAGTGCGCAAAAGCTTCACCATGCCCCTGTACATCATAAAGCCAGAAAGGAACATACATCCCTGTAAGTTTTTTAATTCTGTCAGCCTGTTTAAAACCACGGGGCATAAACATTCCATGATGACACCATTTTTTAAAAGCCGCCTCCGCCTCCTTCCTTGATATAGCAAAAGGTATAACTTTAGATGGTGCAAGTACACCTGCCAGCCTGTCGCCAAGTACAACAGGTGAACCACAGAAACTGCAGGTTGTTGCTGTAGTGTCTTTATCTGTGAGGAGGATAGCACCACAGCTATTGCACTGGTATTGTCTGGCTTCACCACCTTCAAAAGCAGAAGTGTGGAAATGCTGTTCAAAAGGTTGAAAATCTTCTGCTTCATAATCTTCTATCACTTCACTGTGCCCACAACTATCACAGTGCAGCCTGGCTGTTTTACTGTCAAAAACCATATCTGCACCACAATCTGGACATTTATACTGTATTACCATATATTTCCTTCCGTCAGTCCCATCTGCTGCTATTTGCCAAGACTTGCCTTCAATGCTGCAAGCTCTTCTTCAACAGCAGAGCCAGAATCCGTACAGGTACTACTGTCATACTTTGCCTTAAGGCTCTCTATTTCATCATCAGGACTTAAACTGTTTAACTCTGCCATAGCATTTGCCCTGTCAAGCATCTGGTCTGCTTTTTCCTCCATCCTCTCAAACGCACTGATTGAACTATTAGCACCATCAGTACTGGAAACCATATTATTTATATGCTCCTGTGCACGTGCCATATTTATCTTAACCTTAACTGCATTGCGGCGCTCTTCAAGTTCTGCAATATCCTTAACAAGTTTATCATTCATTGCACGCATATTGGCTGAATTGGCATGTGCGGCAGCATACATCTGGCTTAATTCAGCCTGTTTAGCCACAAGTGCCTGTTTCTTCTCAATAAACAGCCTTGCATCAGAGTCATTGCCAGCAGAAACAGCTTTAATAGTATACCGCTGTATCTTTTCAATTTCTTCTGTACACTCATCAAGCTTTCTCTTTGCCCTCTGTTCATCTGCCATAACCGCAGCAGTTTCAGACTTTACCCTGCCAAGGTCACTGTTTAAATTGCGAAGGCACTGGCCAATCATCTTTTCAGGGTCTTCTGCCTTATCAAGAAGTGCATTGATATTTGATGACATAATGTCCTTAAAACGGGTTAAAATTCCCATAAATCCTCCTTTATAATAAAATCATATTTTAATATCCAGTATTTCTATGATAAAACTTTTCAATTCAGATGTCAATAAAAAATTATCTTTTAAATATATTCCCAAGACAAACTGCAATAAGATTGACTAATTGCCAATGATAAAGTACACTATAACAAGGGATGCATGATTATTCCTGAATATAACTAAAACGCTGTATTTTTTTATAAAACCAGCGTAGAAATGAGGTCTTGGATGTGGATTGCAGATAACTGGGAAGATTATGAGGTTATAGATACATCATGTGGTGAAAAACTGGAAAGATGGGGCCGTTACATACTTGTCCGTCCTGACCCGCAGGTTATATGGCAGACTGAAAAAAAAGCAGCAGGATGGCGCAAATGCAATGGACATTACTACCGCAGCAATAAAGGTGGCGGCAGCTGGGAATTTTGCGGACTGCCTGACACATGGCAGATAGGATACAAGAAACTCCGGTTTAACCTGAAGCCATTCCAGTTTAAGCACACAGGCCTGTTTCCAGAACAGGCAGCTAACTGGGAATGGACAGGCAGCAAGATAAGAAATGCTTCAAGAGAAGTAAAGGTACTGAACTTATTTGCATATACTGGAGGTGCTACCCTGGCAGCAGCGGCAGCAGGTGCAAGTGTTACACATGTAGATGCATCAAAAGGAATGGTGGCATGGGCAAAAGAAAACCTTGCTTTATCAGGTCTTAAAGATGCACCTGTACGCTTTCTTACCGATGACTGTGTAAAATTTGTAGAACGTGAAATAAGACGTGGCAACAAGTATGATGGTATTATTATGGACCCTCCGTCTTATGGACGTGGTCCTAAAGGTGAAATCTGGAAGATAGAAGATAAAATACACCCTTTTATAAAACTGTGTGCCCAGCTCTTATCAGACAGTCCTTTATTTTTTCTTATCAACTCCTATACAACAGGGCTGCAGCCGGCTGTTTTGTCATATCTTCTTGACTTAGAAATTGCAAATAAATTTGGAGGAAAAACAGATGCACAGGAAATAGGGCTTCCTGTCACATCTAACGGGCTTGTGCTTCCCTGTGGTGCATCAGGACGCTGGGAAATAGAAAAAGATTAACCATCATTTGACTATAGAATATAATAATGATATAATTTTATAATTAATGTTCTGTAGAGAGTACAGCCAAATCTTAAAACCAAGCCTGTACCTGTGCGCTGCCTGGCTACAGGTTTGTTATGCAAAAATGCAGCGCAGAAATGGGAGAATTTATGAAACATAAGGTTAAGCTTAAAGGCATTTTAAAATTGTATTTAAGATGGCCTGTTTTGCTTAGTGTACTGTTTGTTGCAATGGATATACGCTTATTCCTATACGGCAGGCAAGCAGGCATTACAGGACTTTTTTTCCTTCTGTTATATATTCTGGCCAGCAGCATAGTTTATTCAACAAGCAGAAAACGTATGCAGCGGGAACTTATTGAATTTGCAATGAATTATGGTCATCTGCAGATGGAGATAGCCCGTAATCTGACAGTCCCCTATGCTATTTTAAATGAAAGTGGCCATTTTTTATGGGGAAATGACGAATTTGTTAAAGTTATAGTAAATAAAAAAGCAGCACGGCGGAATATAAGCAATATTTTTCCAGAAATTACTACGGACAGGCTGCCACATGACTATAACCTGCAAGTAGTACATGTTAAGTTGAAAGACAGGTATTACAGGGCAGATATGCGCCTTGTAATTTCAGAAAATATTGGCGGACTTGATATTAAGGATGACATAAGCCAGCTTATCGACTATAACAGCATAATTTCACTATTTCTGCATGATGAGACAGATATGATGGAGCTTGAGCAGAAAAGGGAAGAGGAAAATCTTGTAGCCGGCCTGTTATATATTGATAACTATGATGAACTTATTGATAGTATAGATGATGTGCGACAGTCCCTTATGACAGCCCTTATTGACAGAAAGATTAATAAATACCTTCAAGGAATTGATGCCATAGCTAAAAAAATTGAAAAAGATAAAATTTTCTTTGTATTTAAACAGCGTTATCTCGCAGAGTTAAAAGCTAACAGATTTTCTATATTAGATGAAGTAAGAAATATAAATATTGGCAATGGACAGGTAGCAACTATAAGTATAGGGATAGGTATTGGAAAAGACACTTTTGCTGAACGCTATGACCTGGCAAGGGCCGCCATTGACCTTGCACTTGGACGCGGTGGTGACCAGGCTGTTATTAAAGGTGGTGACCAGGAACAGTTTTTTGGTGGCAAAAATGTCCAGGTTGAGAGAAATACCCGTGTAAAAGCCCGTGTAAAGGCCCATGCACTTAAAGAACTTATAGAAAGCAAAGAACGTGTTATCGTTATGGGACATTCTATTGGCGATGTTGATTCATTTGGGGCGTCTGTTGGCATTTACCGGATTGCACATACACTTAACAGAAAAGCACATATTGTACTTGGTGATATGAATTCATCTGTTAAACCTATTGAAGCAAGGTTTTATACAAAAGAATATGAAGATGATATGATGATAAACAGCCAGATGGCCATTGACCTTATTGATGAAAGTTCACTGCTTGTTATTGTTGATGTAAACAGGGGAAACCATACAGAGTGCCCAGAGCTTATAAACCTGGCACAGACAGTTGTTGTAATAGACCATCACCGCCAGGCTGGTGACGCTATTGATAAGGCAGTTCTTTTCTATATTGAGCCCTATGCATCTTCTGCAAGTGAAATGGTTGCTGAAATATCACAATATATTGGCAGCGGCCTTAAGCTGAGACCTGCTGAGGCAGAAGCTATGTATGCTGGAATAATGATTGACACCAATTATTTTTCAGCAAGAACAGGTGTAAGGACATTTGAAGCTATGGCATACCTTAGAAGAAGTGGTGCAGATTCAGTAAGAGTAAGAAAAGCTTTCCGTGAAGATTTAGGTGAATATAAAGTACGTGCCGCTGCAATACAGGATACAGAACTTTATAAAGATGTATATGCAATAGCTGAAAGCCAGTCAGAAGGCATAGAATCACCAACTGTTGTTGCTTCTAAAATTGCCAACTCACTTCTTGACATAAACGGTGTAAAAGCCTCCTTCGTACTTACAAAATACAAAGGCAAAATTTATATTAGCGCACGTTCTATAGACGAAGTAAATGTGCAGGTTATGATGGAAAGAATTGGCGGAGGAGGCCATATTAATATGGCAGGGGCGCAGCTTACAGATAAAAGCATTGCTGAAGCCAAAGACATTATAAGAAAACAGATTGATAATATGATTGAGGAAGGAGAAATATAAATTATGGAAGTAATATTATTGGAAGATGTAAAATCACTTGGCAAAAAAGGTGAACTTGTTAAAGTAAGTGATGGATATGCAAGAAATTATATTATTAAAAGGAATCTTGGAAAAGAAGCAACTGCAAAAAACCTTAATGAGCTTAAACTGCAGAAAAAACACGAGGAAAAAGTTGCACAGGAAAAGCTTGATAATGCTAAAACATTTGCCAGTGAATTAAAGGATAAATCTGTAACCCTTTCTATTAAAACAGGCTCAGGCGGAAGAAGCTTTGGCTCTGTATCTACAAAGGAAATTGCTGCAGCAATAAAAACACAGCTTGGATATGATATTGATAAAAAGAAGATGTCACTTGATGTTCCTGTAAAATTCCCTGGAACATACACCCTTACAATAAAGCTTCATCCAAAGGTTACAGGAAAGCTTGACATTATTGTTAAAGAAGCTTAAATAATACAGACTCTGTTATCCGGAATGGAGGACAAAAATGCAGGAAGAAGCGGTTAAGAGAATACCACCTCACAATGTGGAGGCAGAACGTGCAGTTATAGGCTCTATGATTATAGATGCCGATGCTATACTTATAGCTTCAGAAATGCTTACAGCAGATGATTTTTACCAGGGGCAGTATGGCATAATATTCAGTACCCTTTCCGAAATGTATAAAACAGGTATTGGGGCAGACATTGTAACACTACAGGACAAACTCCGTGAAAAAGAAGTCCCTCCAGAACTGGCCAGTGTAGAATTTATAGGAGGACTTATAGGAGATGTGCCGACATCTGCCAATATAAAACACTATGCAAAAATAGTACATGAAAAAGCTATGTTAAGAAGGCTTATCCAGATAACAGAACACATAAGCAGCATATGCTATATGGACAGACAGCCCATAAACGAAATACTTGATGAAACAGAAAAGAGTATATTTGATGTTTTGCAGAAGCGGGGAGCAAGCAGCTTTGAGCCTATACGTGATGTAGTGCTTAGAACTCTTGATACCATTGAAAAAGCAGCAAAACAAAAAGGACATATTACAGGGCTTGAAACAGGTTTCAGGGATTTAGACTACAAAACAGCCGGCCTGCAGAAATCTGACCTTATTCTTATTGCGGCAAGACCTGCCATGGGAAAAACGGCATTTGTACTAAATATTGCAGAATATATGGCGCTCCATACCAAAAGCATAATAGCAGTTTTTAGTCTGGAGATGAGTAAAGAACAGCTTGTAAAACGTATGCTCTCCATGAATTCACATGTTGATTCACAGAAGATACGGACTGGAAATCTGGAAGATGATGACTGGGACAGGCTTGTAGGCAGTGTACGCAAAATTGGAAATTCCAATCTTGTAATTGATGATACTTCTGGCATAACTGCACAGGAGCTGCGCTCCAAATGCCGTAAACTTAAAATTGAAAAAGGGCTTGACCTTGTTATAATAGATTATCTCCAGCTTATGTCAGGTTCAGGCAGAAAAAGAAGGGATAACCGGCAGCAGGAAATATCAGATATATCACGCACACTGAAAGTTATGGCCCGGGAACTGGATATTCCTGTAATTGCATTGTCACAGCTTTCCCGTGCAGTAGAACAGCGGCCTGAAAAAAAGCCTATGCTTTCGGATTTACGTGAATCAGGTGCTATCGAACAGGATGCAGATGTAGTTATGTTTTTATACAGGGATGAATATTATAATCCTGACACAGAAGAAAAAGGTGTAGCAGAGGTAATCATTGCCAAACAGAGAAGCGGTCCTACAGGTTCAGTGAAACTTGCATGGCTGTCCCAGTATACAAAATTTGGCAATCTTGAAAATATTTCTTGATTATATGTAAAAAATATATAAAATATATTATAGGTTATAGCCATTAACTGGTTATTATGCTAAAATATAGAAGAAAATTGTTGTTATCAAAACAACGGAATGGAGGAAATATGGCAAATCAAGTAAAATTTGACTATTCATTGGCATGTAATATTATCTCAGAGGACGAAGTCCAGTCTATGGAGAAAATTACCAATGATGCAAAAGAAGTCCTTTTAAGCAGGGAAGGCGCAGGTAATGACTTTCTTGGCTGGATTGACCTTCCAGTAGCCTATGATGTAGATGAGTTTAAACGCATTAAAAAAGCTGCTGAAAAAATCCAGTCTGATTCAGAAGTACTTCTTGTAATTGGAATTGGCGGTTCTTATCTTGGAGCAAGAGCTGCTATTGAATTTTTAAGGCACAGTTTTTACAATATTATCAGCAAAGATATGCGCAAAACGCCTGAAATTTATTTCTGTGGCAATAACTTGAGCGGGACATACCTTTCACAGCTTATTGATGTAATCGGTGACAGGGATTTCTCTGTAAATGTCATCAGTAAATCCGGCACTACAACAGAACCTGCAGTAGCTTTCCGCATCTTTAAAAATATGCTTGAGAAAAAATATGGCAAAGAAGAAGCTGCAAAAAGAATTTATGCTACAACAGATAAAGCAAGAGGAGCATTAAAAGGTCTTGCTACTGAAGAAGGTTATGAAACATTTGTAGTACCTGATGATGTCGGCGGCCGTTTCTCTGTACTTACAGCAGTAGGGCTTCTGCCTATAGCTGCCAGCGGTGCAGATATTTCAAAACTTATGGAAGGCGCTGCTTCAATGAGGGAAGTGTGCCTGAACAAAAACTTTAAAGACAATGACTCACTTAAATATGCAGCAATACGCAATATTCTCCTGCGCAAAGGCAAGAGCATAGAGATACTCTGTAACTATGAACCAATCTTACATTATGTGGCTGAATGGTGGAAACAGCTCTATGGCGAAAGTGAAGGAAAAGACCAGAAAGGTATATTCCCTGCATCTGTTGACCTTACAACAGACCTTCATTCAATGGGACAGTTTATACAGGATGGCAGCCGTATAATGTTTGAAACAGTAATGGAACTTGAAAAACCTTCATTTGATATTACGCTTGAAGAAGAACCTGTAGACCTTGACGGACTGAATTACCTTGCAGGCAAAACACTTGACTTTATAAACAAAAATGCCATGAAAGGTACACAGCTTGCACATACAGATGGCAATGTACCAAACCTTACAGTAAAAATTCCTGAGCAGAACGAATTTTATCTTGGACAACTATTCTATTTCTTTGAATTTGCATGTGGTGTCAGCGGATATATACTTGGTGTTAATCCATTTAACCAGCCTGGCGTTGAAAGTTATAAAAAGAATATGTTTGCACTTCTTGGAAAACCTGGATTTGAAGCACAGAGAGAAGAACTTTTAAAGAGACTGTAAAAGTATATAGTTTTACAGCTTAAACTTTAATAAACTTAACAAACAGCCCACTTTTTTTAAAAGTGGGCTGTCTGCATAATTACATAACATATCAGATAATCTTAACAAAACTAATTTTTAACTTTTATACTTTTACTTGTACTCTTAGCTTTGATAAGCTTTTTATATAATTTAACATTACCTTTTGGTACTTTAACTATTGCTTTATTATTTATTCCCTTAAATGCATTGCTTCCTATATTTTTAGAACTTAGTTTTTTAGTTTTAATTGTAATTTTCTTTAAATTCTTACAACCTTTAAATGCATTTTTGCCAATACTTCTAATATTAGCACCAATAATAAGCTTTTTAAGCTTTTTCTGCCCCTTTAATGCACCTTTGGCAATAGCTATTACTTTGTATTTTTTATTCTTTATCTTAATAGATGCAGGTATTATTACTTTTTTAATATTTTTCTTTGCGCCTGTAAACCTTACAGTTTTTGCATCTATAGATACAACCTTGTATCTTAAGCCACTAATAGTAATTTTCTGTCCTGCTTTAACTGGTTTGCTGTCTTTAGAATCCATACTATTATTATCTTTATCACCTGTAGTATCTGCTGGTCCAGAAACTGGGCTGCCTGATGGTGATTCGGCAGGTGCAGCCGTTGACACAGCCTCTGGTACAGTTGTTGCTTCTGGTGTCACTGCTGCCACAGGTGTTACAGGTGTTACTGTCGTTACAGGTGTTACTGTTGCTACAGGTGTTTTTGTTGGCACAGTTGTTGATGCTGGCACATCTGTTGTTGGTACTGCTGTAGGTTCTGATGTTAAAGATGGTTCTGGTGTTATTACTACCGCCACACCTCCTCCTAATGCTGCTGGAGACTTTCTTACAGTATCTACATAACTAAGTACATATGTAGAAAATTTATTGCTCTTAAACTTAATAGTATTAGAAGTTTTGTCATATTCACAAGGAATTATATCTCTTTTTCCATCATGAAAGCGGATTACATAATATGACCTTTCTAAACCATCTTGTTCCTTTTTAATTTTAGAAGGTACTGCCATCTTAATTGTCATTTCCTTGCCGCCTGTATCTTTTATACTAATTTTAACATTTGAATTGCCAGAACCAGTAGTATTTCATTTGTTGTTGTATCTATAATATTATTTATACTATTTTCATCAATAATAGAACAAGGTCTTTACAAAATTCCAGCTATTTAAAATATATGCTAATTCACACATCCTTAGATAGATTTATATAAAGAGTAACACGCTGGTTCTGTGGAATTTTTAATAAATCCATAGCTTTTTCAGCTGTCCATCCTGTACTTTCCATCAAATTTTTAATATTGAGAATTGTAGCTGTCTGCTGTCCTTCCCGCTGTCCTTCTTGCCGTCCTTCCCTCCGTGCCTCCTCCTGTATCATCTCCATAGTTTCTGCTTCATTATATTCAGT
>DKXQ01000073.1:862-1294 GCA_002493085.1 Lachnoclostridium sp. UBA7122 | reverse complement strand
CACATATCTTTCACCTCCGCTCTGTTAGCCATTATAAATTTTTTGATTTCAAAATTTTCTGGCATTTCATTAATTGCACTATCAATAGCATCATTAATATTCATTTGTTCCTTCTCATTATTATTTTTGCTTTCCGCATGGTTTTTCCTGACCTTCGCAACAAACCACGCATATTCTTTAAGTGGTCTGCATGCTGCAAGAATTTCCTTATTATGTCCATAGTTAATATTAATCATTTGGACTTTTACTTCTATATCCGGACTGGCTTCTTGAAAAATCCTATCTACTTCAGCTGATATTGCCATATCATTAAATTTTTCTTTACTTTCATTTTCACTATATGTCCTAATTAGATTCTGTCGGATTTCCTCTCTAAAAGCATCACTTAGCGAAAGTATAATTTCATCATCTTTTTCATCTTCACCATTATAA
>DKXQ01000073.1:0-576 GCA_002493085.1 Lachnoclostridium sp. UBA7122 | reverse complement strand
ATCTTCACCATTATAAAAGACTACGAGTTTTGGCAGTGGAAGTGGCAATAATTTTTTGCTATACCGGTTCAGTTTTGCTAAATAAATAAATTTATCATACAATTTTCCAGCATACATAAATTCACGGATAGGCATATTCGGATTATAAGAACTCTGTTGTTCATATAATTCCATAGATTTATACATACTAATTATTTCTGAAACAAGAATGGAAAGGTCATTTTTCATACCCATATAAACTACATCATCAATAGTATTAATAGTTATATTGGAAATATCATTATGAGATGTGCCATGTATAGCATTATAAAGCGACATTGTCCATTTTTTATTTTCTTCCTTACCAAAAAGAAAGCTAAATAGCCGTGATTTATATTCACGGTTTTTATTACTTTTCAATTGGCTTTCCAGTTCACGGATACGTTCTTCTAGTTTTTTGTAACTTTCTTTTTCTTGCATATTGATTCTCCTTGTACTGTATATGCTAATTTTACCATAAAACAATACTGTCCGCAAGTAGCACCAGCGCCCCGGATAGTGTAACTTTATCTTGGTATACGAAAGTTTAGATATATT
>DKXQ01000019.1 GCA_002493085.1 Lachnoclostridium sp. UBA7122 | reverse complement strand
TCATTTATTTTTATTTATACTAGAAAAGATAGCAGAGGAAATATAGAGACATATGTGGAAACAAGAGATATGGTTGCGGTTGGATGGAATATGTGTATTGATAAGATTTTAAACGAATATCAGTGAATAATAATGCATAATTTTAGTCTAAAGATATTAGTGCGTTATCATATATTTTTATGGTGTATGATAACGCAACTGAAACTTTATAAAAAAGAAGGGATTTAGGTAAATATATGAAATATGTAGTAAAAGATATTTATAAAATCAAAAATAAAGAAGAGAGAGAGCAAAAAATTATTTCTATTATAATAGAGCAGTTGAAAAAAATTCAAGGAAAGTAAAAAAATAAGGTAAGCGAATGTTGATATTGTAAAGAGAAAGCATTAAAATATCAGTATTTACTTGCCTTATTTATTAGGACGGAGGGAAATAATGAATAAGGCAGCATTATATTTGAGATTAAGTAAGGAAGATGTAGATAAAGCAAATAAAAATGATACTAGTGAAAGTATTGTAAATCAGCGTCTATTATTAACGGATTATGCTATCGAACATGATTTTTCAATAGTTGATATTTATTCGGATGATGATTATTCGGGCTTATATGACGATAGACCTGAATTTGACAGACTAATACAAGATAGCAAATTAGGGAAATTTAATATAGTTATTGCTAAGACACAATCACGTTTCACAAGAAATATGGAACACATGGAAAAATATTTACACCACGATTTTCCTTTGTTAGGTATCAGGTTCATTGGTGTTGTGGATGGGGTTGATACCCAGAATGCATCAAATAAAAAATCTAGGCAGATAAACGGATTAATAAATGAATGGTATTGTGAAGATTTATCTAATAATATCAGGGCAGTTTTTAGACAAAAAATGAAAGCTGGTCAATTCCTAGGAGCATTTGCTCCATATGGATATTTAAAAGACCCTGACGATAATCATAAATTCATAATAGACGAGTATGCAGCAGATGTAGTAAGAAAAATTTATTCTCTTTTTCTTGATGGCTATAGCGTTCAAAGTATTGCACATCATCTTGAGGATGAAAAAATACTAAACCCGACTAATTATAAAAAAAGCCTTGGTCTTCATTATGAAAATAAACAATCTAATGAATTTAGTATAAAATATGGTCTTTGGAGTACTACTACTATAAAACGTATTTTGGCTAATGAAACATATATAGGAACATTAATACAAGGTTCATGTGCTAAAGTAAGTTATAAGGATAAAAAAGTTGTTGCAATGCCAAAAGAAAATTGGGTAATAGTAAAAAAACACCACGAGGCTATAATAGATGAAGATATTTTTTATAAAGTATCTAAATTAAGAACTCAAAGGAGAATATCGCATATAAATCAAGGAAAAGATAAGAAAGTACATATCTTTGCAGGAAAATTAAAATGTGCAACGTGCGGTCATACAATGATAAAGTCTGGTGGAGTACGTGGAAAAAAAGATGACTGGTATTTACGTTGTCAATTAGCAAACAAATCAAGGCTTAAACAATGTACATCTCATAATATTAAATTTTCCGTATTGCAGGAAAATGTGCATACTAGGATTAAAGATATTGTAAATATGGTATTAGACAACGCTGAACATTTTGAAGAAATTGCAGAAATAGTAGCAAATTGTAATGAAGAAAAGATACTACAAAACGAAAAGAAAAAATTACATGATGTCAATATCAAAATCGAAGAAATCACTAAATCAGTAAAGGTATTGTATTTAGACAGATTACAACAAAACTTGGATGAAGATATGTTCTTTCAATTAAAAAGAGAGTTTGAAACAGAATTAAAAACTCTTAATGAAAAAAAGAAACAACTAGAATGTGAAATAGAAAGAATAAATCATGACCTTTCGTTACAAGTAGATATCAATGATGTTGTAAAAAGACATACAGATTATTCGGTTTTGACACATACAATAGTCAATGATTTTATTGATTATATTGAGGTAGGCGAAAGAAATAAACAAACACAAGAACAAGAAATAATCATTCATTGGAATTTTTAGTCGTGCTAGAAACACGCTATATGTGTACCATGGCCATTGTCATCATAATAATTTGAACGTCCATTTACAGTATCAAAGAATCCTGCAAAACATCCATCTTTGTCTGTAAGGTCAGGATGATAACCTATACCAGTATCCATTACCGCAATTCCTATGCCACGGCCTGTAAGTCCCTGCCGTATGGCATAATTTAGATTAATAGCAGATGCTACATGATTCATAATAATCCTCCATACTGTATTCAGCCATCGGAACTATAGTTACAGTTGTTACTATCCATATTGGAAGCATACATATGCATATGCTTTTTATACAGGCATGGATAGTAGTTTACTATATATATTTATGATAAAAAAATATAGTGGTGTTTCTTAAGTACGTGTTTACAGGGTTAAATTTTGTATGTTTTGCCAAGAACAGGAACTGGTACAGCGTAACAGGCTGTTATAAAGAAACATTCAAAGTGGTATTTTCTTTCCTTAAAAAGTATGTTAATATACATTTATGTTAAATTTTAGCGTTAGGAGATTATAATGGTAACGATACTTATGGCAGTTTATAACGGAGAAAGGTATTTAAAAGGACAACTGGATTCACTAAAAAACCAGACATATGGCAAATGGCGTCTTATTGTACGTGATGATGGAAGCAGTGACAGGTCTGTACAGATATTAAAAGAGTTTGCAGCAAACACAAGTAATGAAGTTTTAATTTATTCCAATGACCCGCCAGCAGGAAGTGCCAGAAATAATTTTGCAAGGCTTATAAATGATGCACTTGATGCAGACTATATAATGTTTGCAGACCAGGACGATGTATGGAAAAGGAATAAAATTAAAATTAGCATGGATAAGATGAAGAAGCTTGAGGCAAAATATGGAAAAGATATACCGCTTCTTGTTCATGGTGATTTGGAAGTTGTGAATAGCAATATGAAAGTTATAGCCAGCTCTATGGCAAAGTATTCAGATATCCGGCGCAAGTCCTCGCTTATGCAGCTTTTAGTACAAAATAATGTGACAGGCTGTACTATGCTTATAAATAAAGCACTGTGCAATGGCATTGCAAAAGCAGCCGGAAGTCCTGATATAATAATGCATGATTATCTGGCGGCTATATATGCAAAAATATTTGGAAAAACAGCATTTATCAATAAACCGCTTGTCAGTTACAGGCAGCATGGCAGAAACAGCATAGGGGCAAAGGCTAATAAAAATCCTTTATACCTTATAAAAAGACTTTTAAGAGGCAGGGCAGACTACAAAGCTGCTATGCAGAGGTCACAGAAACAGGCTGCATTTTTCCTGAAAACATATGGCAGGCAGATGCGACGCCATATGTCATCTGGATTTGAGGAATTTGCATTATACAGCAGGCTGTACAGAATACCACGCTATGGACGCATCAGGTTTTATTTTGCTACAAAAGCATGGAAAAAAGGGGCAGTACGCAAAATTATGCAGTTTTTATGGGGTTAATAGTAATAGCTGGTTAGCAGATTGGAGATTACATTGCTTAGTAAAATATTTAGTGGTTTAAGAGTGGCAATAAAGTATTTTATAATGTATCTGTCCATGCTAGTTCCAAGAAACTATAAAATATGTGTATTTGGTGCATGGCTTGGTGAACGTTTTGCAGATAATTCAAAACAGCTGTTTTTGGAAGCGCAGGAATACAAAGGGCTGCGTGCAGTCTGGATTACAAAAGATGAAAAAACTGTAAGGGAAGTGGAAAGGCTTGGATTTGAAGTATACAGATGGGGGACTTTTAAAGCTGTATGGATACAGCTCCGGGCAAAATATGCAGTAGTGTCCAATGGCATAAGTGACCTTCAGCATACATTTCTTGGCAGGGCAGTTATAATTGATTTGTGGCATGGCATACCGCTTAAAAAAGTTTGTTATGACAATAAATATGAAAAAGACTGGGACAGTCCAAAACAGAAATTCCGGGACATGCTTGTAAATGTACCGCTTGGAAATATGTATTATGTTGCAACAAATAAAGTATTTGTGGATATATACCAGAGCGCTTTCAGGGTAGACAGGAAGCAGGTATTGTGTCTTGGACAGCCAAGGTGCGATGTATTTTTTAAAAAGAAAAGGCCAGAACCATACTTTCCTGGGAAAAATATTATCCTTTACTGTCCTACACACAGAAAAGAAGGTGCAGAAAAGATTGATATAAGAAAACTGTTTGACCTTAGAAGGCTTGAAAAATATCTTTCAGAATATGGCTTTTATTTTGTTATAAAAAAACATTTTTACCACAGGAATGAAACAGAAGACCTGAAGGGATATCCGCATATTATTGATGTGACCAGGCTGGATATGGACATACAGCATCTTATAATGGAAACTAAAGCAATGGTAACAGATTATTCAAGCATTTATATAGATTATCTTTTACTTGACATGCCACTTCTTTTTTACTGTTATGACTATGAAAAATATCTTGCAGAAGACAGGGAACTGTATTTTAGATATGAAGATGTCACACCTGGCTTAAAAGCAAGGAACTTTGATGAACTTCTAAAAGAACTTGTCTTATTTGCTGTGAATAAAGGCGGGTATGCAGTAGAAGAAAGAAAGCGTGCGAGAGACTTTTTTTACTGCAAAAAAGGGCAGAAAGCAGTAGGCGGTGATATTATCAGAATGATGTTAAAAAGGGAGTTTGGTTATAAGAAAATATTAAGACGGTAAAGAAAGGCATGGTATTTTATATGTATAATATACAGGTTATTATGCCAGACAGGCAAAATACTATAGAAGAAGTGTGCCGTATGCTGTGGGCAGCAAACTTTGATGATACACAGGAATATATAGAATATTATTTTAATAACAGATGGCATGAAAGCATAACTGTTATATCAGATAATGTATCAATGCTTAACCTTAACCCATACAGGGTAAAATTAAATAGAAAGGAACTTTTGACGTATTATATAGTTGGTGTCTGTACACTTGCAGAATATAGGAAACGTGGATATATGGACGCTGTACTTAGATGTGCCTTACAGTATATGTATAATGCAGGCATGCCTTTTGCTTATCTTATGCCAGCATCTGAAAATATATACAAACCCTATGGATTTCAGGGAATATACCCAGCCAGGGCATGGGATGGCAGTCTTGAAATGCTTAAGAGAGAAACCTTCAAAAGCGTTGAAGGCATGAAGAATATTGGCTGTGTACAGTGTATCCTGTATGAAGCACTTACAGACAACCAGAAGGACAGTCTGTCTATATATGCACAAAATATTCTTTCAAAGAATTTTTCGTGCTATGTAGTACATGATAGACACTATTTTAAAGAACTGTATAAAGAAATGCAGGCATGTAATGGTGGAATAGCCACATTCTGGGATATGGAACAGGCCTGTTGTACTGGTTATATAGTGTATTTATGTGAAAATGGCAGCAGGGCAGAAATAGCAGAAAGCGTATTTGAAGATGGAATACAGCATGAAGTTATAAGATATCTGGCAGAGTTAAACATCACAGAGATATCACTGTATGAAACTGCTTTCTGGAATTTAACCAGTGCCAAAAAACAAAAAAACTATCTTATGGCAAGAATAATTGATTTAAAGGCATTTGTACAGTGTCTGCCACCCGGGCAGGAGATGTGGTTTGATATTACAGACAGGATTATATCCACCAACAGTGGAAAATGGCATATAATTACAGGGGATGGCGGCACATGCAGTTTATGTGCCAGTGATAATGGTACTGGGCATGAAAAATATATAAAATGCACAATAGAAGAGTTTGGACATAAGTCTTTGGCAAATATGGCATACTATATGAACGAACTTGTCTAGATTTTTTATGAACTTTATATTTGACAGATAAATTAGTAATGTTTATTATAAAAGATATATAATTTTATGGAGGGATTTTATGAACAGTGCAGATAAGTGGAATAAAGAACTAAAGTTATTTGAAAGAGGGAAAAGCCAGTATGTGTGGGATGAGATAGAAGAATTAATTACTGATGAATTTGATGATGGAAAGCTTACATCGGATGAATTTGACAGCCTTATGGCTGCACTGATGGACATGGACTGTGGAGGAGACTGATTTGGAGTATTTAACACAAGAAGAAATAGAGCGCAGAAAGTATCTTAGAAAAAGGATAAGGCAGCGGAAAAGAAGACAGCGTGCCATTATTGCAAGAGCTGTCCTGGCAGTTGCAGGAATTCTTATAATAATAGGGCTGTTTTTTCTGGTGAAGTTTGGAGCCAGCTATATAATGGGCATTGGCAGCGGGGAGGCAAAATCAACACAAGCCCCTACAAGTAAACCAGAAGTTATTATACCAGAAGGTTATCAAAACATTTATAAAAAGCTTAAAGCTTTAAAGAAGGCATATCCAGATACAAATGATATAATTATGAATCTGGCACAGTATCCCAAAGATATATTAAAACTATTTATAAATAACCAGGAAACCCTGTCGTTTGTGCTCAACTATCCTAGACATAAAAATGACAGCGCTTCTTCAGGGGAACTGTCAGATGAGGAGGTTGCAGATGGGATACCATCCCTTAAACAGTGGGATGGCAGATGGGGATATGTAAAGTACGGCAACAGTATTATCGCTATAAGCGGATGCGGGCCTACATGCATGTCAATGGTTTATTCCGGACTTTTAAAAAATATATCCATGTCCCCGGCAGATATGGCTGAATACTGTACTGATAAAGGTTATTACAGCCAGGATACAGGCACATCATGGGCTATGATGCTTGATGGTGCAAAAGACCTTGGACTGGATGCAGAGAAAATTCCAACGGGTTCTATAAAAACAGCTTTATCAGCAGGAAAGCCAGTAATATGCAGTATGGCACCAGGTGATTTTACTGACCAGGGACATTTTATCGTACTTACAGGAATTGACAGAAAAGGCAGGATTATAGTTAACGACCCTAACAGTATTGCACGTTCAAAAAAACACTGGAAACTTGAAAAAATCCAGGAGCAGGCCAAAGCAGCGTGGTCTTATTCTGTTCCCTGACTTTTAACAGCTTAACAGCAGTATTATTACACAGGATGGAGGTCTTAATTAATATGGTTGTAAAAGATAAAAAAGAAGCAGAAGTAAAAATTGATTATGGTGAACTAGACACAAGCATAACACAAAAAGACTTTACAGAGCCAGAAGTTTTGTACAGAAAGCTTACAAATATGATATGCGGATACCATCCATCGGCAGACCTTTCATTAATACAAAAGGCTTACGATATAGCAAGCAAGGCACATACAGGACAGTTGAGAAAATCAGGTGAGCCATATATCATACATCCTTTATGTGTATGCATTATACTTGCTGAACTGGAACTGGACAAGGAAACAATTGTAGCAGGCATGCTCCACGATGTTGTGGAAGATACTGTTATGACAACTGAAGAAATAACTAAAGAATTTGGCTCAGAAGTTGCATTGCTTGTAGATGGTGTTACAAAGCTGACACAGCTTGATTATGTGGCAGATAAAGTTGAGGTACAGGCGGAAAATCTGAGAAAAATGTTTCTTGCAATGGCAAAAGACATAAGGGTTATTATTATTAAACTTGCAGACCGTCTGCACAACCAGAGGACTATGCAGTACCAGACCCCGAAAAAGCAAAAGGAAAAATCAAGAGAAACTATTGATATATATGCTCCGATTGCTGACAGGCTTGGCATCTCTAAAGTCAAGGTGGAACTCGACGACCTTGCATTCAGGTATCTTGAACCAGAAAGATATAATGAGATTGTTGAACAGGTTAAAAGCAGACGTGTAGGACGTCAGGAGTTTATAGAAAATATTGTATCTGAGGTAAGACACCATATTGAAGCCGCTGGCATGAAAGCAGATGTAGATGGGCGTGCCAAGCATTATTTCAGTGTGTATAAAAAAATGGTTACACAGAATAAAAAAATTGAGCAGATATATGATTTATTTGCAGTAAGGATTATTGTAGACACTGAAAGGGAATGTTATACAGCACTTGGCATAATACATGAGATATATAAGCCGATACCAGGACATTTTAAGGATTATATATCAATGCCTAAACCAAATAATTACCAGTCACTTCATACAACACTTATCGGGCCTTCAGGACAGCCATTTGAAATCCAGATACGTACTTATGAGATGCACCGTACAGCAGAATATGGAATCGCTGCACACTGGAAATACAAGGAAAACCAGTATGGGAAGAATAATTCTGACAGTGAAGAAGAAAAACTTGCATGGCTCCGGCGTATTCTTGAATGGCAAAGAGAAATGTCTGATAATAAGGAATTTTTAAGCCTCTTAAAAAGTGACCTTGACCTTTTTGCAGACCATGTATATTGTTTTACAAAGGATGGTGATGTTAAAAACCTTCCAGCAGGTTCAACACCTATAGACTTTGCATATGCTGTACACAGCGCAGTTGGCAATAAGATGGTAGGAGCACGTGTTAATGGAAATCTTGTGCCTATTGAATATGAAATACAGAATGGCGACAGGGTAGAAATAATTACTTCGCAGAATTCCAAAGGACCAAGCCGTGACTGGCTTTTAATAGTGAAGAGCGCACAGGCTAAAAATAAGATACACCAGTGGTTCAGAATGGAATTTAAAGAAGAAAATATTATAAGAGGCAAAGAACTTCTTTCTAATTACTGTAAGAGCCAGGGCATAACTATGTCAGAGCTTGTTAAACCTGAGTATACAGGTGCCTGTAAGAAAAAATATGGTTTCCGTGACTGGGATTCTGTACTTGCTGCAATAGGCCATGGCGGGCTAAAAGAGGGCCAGGTTATAAATAAACTCCAGTACGAATATGAAAAAAAACATCCAAAACATTCAACTGATGAGGATATATTAGAGGCATTAAACAGTCCGCTTCCACAAAATGCACCAGTTAAGGCGGCAGCAGTAAAATCCAAAAGCGGAATTATTGTAGCAGGGCTTGATGATGTTTCAGTCAGGTTTTCAAAGTGCTGCAGTCCTGTGCCAGGAGATGAAATTATAGGTTTTGTTACAAGAGGAAGGGGAGTTTCAATACACCGTACAGATTGTATTAATATGATGAATCTTCCAGAAGCTGACCGCCAGAGGATAATAGAAGCAGAGTGGCAGATTGCACCAGAAGGCAAACCAGATGAATTATATGATACAGAAATAATAATCTATGCTTATGACCGCATAGGAATATTGTTTGATCTTGCAAAAGTATTTACTGAAAATAAAATAGATGTACAGACAATAAATTCTAAAACAAGTAAACAGGGAATAGCCACTATCAATATTGGTTTTGCGATACGTGGAATAGAGCCATTAAACGAGCTTATAAAAAAGTTAAGAAATATAGAAAGCGTGCAGGATATACAGAGAACACAGTCCTGACATATACAGGGGGGAATAAATATGTATAATTTAAAATGTGATTTTAAGGTTGTTGGTGATGTGCAGACAAACTGCTATTTTGTTTATAATCCTGATACATCTGAATGTATTATTATAGACCCAGGGGCAGAACCACAGGTGCTACAGGAACATCTGGAAGCAAAAGGGCTTAAACCTGTTGCAATACTGCTCACACATGGCCATTTTGACCATATTGGCGCAGTAACTATGCTTAGGAATAAATATGGAATAAAAGTTTATGCTGCAAAAGCAGAACGTGAAACCCTTGAAAGCCCTGATATAAATCTTTCAGGCCAGATTGGCACAAGCATAATTATTGAGGCGGATGAATGGCTTGAAGATGGACAGGAAATAGAGCTTATTGGTGAAAAAATACGGTGTCTGCTTACCCCTGGACATACGGAAGGCGGCATGTGTTTTTATTTTACAGGAAGCGGGATGCTTTTTTCGGGAGACACACTTTTTGAACAGTCAGTTGGACGTACTGATTTTCCAGGCGGCAGTATGAGCCAGATTGTACGGTCAATAAGGACTAAGCTGTTTGTACTGCCTGACCATATAAAAGTATATCCAGGACATGGCATGATGACAAGCATTGGCAGAGAAAAGATGCTTAACCCATATGCCGCACTGTAATTTTATGGAGGGCTTTATGGTTAGGATTTTAATGTCAGAGCTGGATTTTGACTATGAACTTGTTGCACTTGCCAGAAGTTTTTTTCCAGGGCAGGACATAAAGGCAGAAGAGGTAAAAAAAGATAGTACAGATACAGATACAGACACAGATACTGTTATAGTAAATATTATGCTGTCACAATTTAATGTGACAGCATGTATTGTTACCAAATCTTTTTCTATGGAACGGAAAGCTTTTGTAACAGGAGATGGTGACTGGCATAAACATATAGATAAGAGCGCACATCCCTACAGGACTTATTATAAGAATATACTAAAGAAAGTAGTTTTTATGCTGCTAAAAGATTTTCCAGATAATATGCTTCCAGAGGGAGTTATAAAATGTATTCCCCAGTGGGGTACAATGACAGGTGTAAGACCTGTAAAGATTGCAATGGATAATATCTTAAAGGGCAGTAGTATTGAAAGCATATACCACTCATTAGAAGATGTATATTGTTTAAAGAAAGAAAAAGCGGAGCTTGTTATGCAGATAGCTCTTCACGAAGCAGGGATTCTTAAGAAGAGTGGCTGTGAAAATGGCTACAGCCTCTATATAGGAATACCATTCTGTCCTACAACGTGTCTTTACTGTTCTTTTACTTCATATCCATTCAATATGCAGCTTGCAGATGCTTATTTGGAAGCGCTTATAAAAGAAATGGAATATTCTTCGCAGATATTTAAAGATAGAAAACTTACAAGCATATATATAGGTGGTGGCACACCAGTTTCTTTAAATCCTGCACAGCTAAAAAAACTTCTGTCAGCTTTAACAAAGTATTTTCCTGTAGATAAAAGCAGTGAATTTACTGTTGAGGCAGGAAGACCTGACAGTATTACAAAAGAAAAACTGGAAGTCCTGTCTGGCTATGGTGCAGGACGTATATCCGTCAACCCACAGACAATGCAGCAAAAGACTTTAGATATCATTGGAAGGAAGCACACTGTAAAACAGACAGAAGATGCTTTTAATATGGCACGTAAAACCGGATTTAAAAATATAAACATGGATTTGATTGCCGGGCTTCCAGGGGAAGATGAAAATGATTTTGCAGATACATTGTCAAAAATAGAAAATCTTAATCCTGACAGCCTGACAATACATTCACTTGTAATAAAAAGGGCATCAGAACTCAGGAATATATTGCAAGAACAGGGCATAAAAGACAACATGGCTAAAGCATTGTGTATGGAACGTATGTCTGATATGGGATATGAGTTTGCAAAAAAACATGGTTACAGGCCATATTATATGTACAGACAGAAAAATTCAGCAGGATTTGCAGGAAGTACAGGACAGGAAAATATTGGATATGCAGCAGAAGGAAAAGAATGTATTTACAATATCCTTATTATGGAGAAAAAACAGTCTATCGTAGCCCTCGGAGCTGGTTCGGTTTCCAAAAGGGTGTACCCGGACGGGCAGGCCAGGCGGTGCGAAAATGTGAAAGATGTGGCTCTATATATACAAAAAATAGACGAAATAATTGAGAGGAAACGGAAGCTGCTCAAGGATTTTTAGTTTGCGCCTATGGGGATCAGTCTGCCCACAAAGTTTCTACTTCTGTTGATAATATTCCTAGAATAAGATATACTATTGAAGGAAGAGAGGTGCAGTCTTTATGTATATTACAGTAAAGCAGGCAGCAGAAAAGTGGGGAATTTCTGACAGACGGGTGCGTATGCTTTGCTCGGAAGGAAAAATTCCGGGAGCTGCACGGGAAGGGCGTAGCTGGATGATTCCATCAAATGCGGAAAAACCGGGGGATGGACGTTTTAAAGCAACAGAAAGTTTGCTGGCAGCTATAGATAAGAAGAAAAAAGAACTGGATACCAGACGCCCGCTGACTGAGGGTGAAGTAGAACGTTTGACGGAGGAATTCATTGTTGAGTATACTTATAATTCCAATGCGATTGAGGGAAATATTCTAACTTTGCGTGAGACGGATATGGTTTTGCGTGGCCTGACGATTGACAGGAAGCCGTTAAAAGATCATATGGAGGCGGCCGGGCATAAAGAGGCATTTGATTTTGTGCTGGATTTGGTAAAAGAGCGGATTCCTTTATCGGAGAGTATTATCAAGCAGATACACTATCTTGTATTAGCGGATAAACGGGAGGACCGGGGGATTTACAGAAGAATCCCCGTCAGAATTATGGGTGCGAAACATGAACCAGTACAGCCCTATTTGATTCAGCCTAAAATGGAACAGTTGTTAGAAACGTATAGGAATAGTACAGATCATATCATTCCCCGGCTTGCACAGTTCCATATTGAATTCGAGGGGGTTCATCCTTTTATAGACGGAAATGGCAGAACCGGAAGGCTGCTTGTAAATTTGGAATTGATGAAAGCAGGATATCCGCCAATTGATATTAAATTTGCAGACCGGATTTCGTATTACAATGCATTCAATGAATACCATGTAAAGCATAATCCTGGTGCAATGGAGAAGCTGTTTGCGGATTATGTGAATGCAAGGCTGGACAGTTACTTGATGATGTTGGAAAAATAACTATATTGAACTGTGTTATACTAACGATATGGGAACATGGAAATCAAAAAACATGCACAAGTATTTATTACAGTATCA
>DKXQ01000154.1:28877-29095 GCA_002493085.1 Lachnoclostridium sp. UBA7122 | reverse complement strand
AATGAGGTATAATGAAGTCTGGTAAAAAAACAGTTATTTTTATTAAAACCATCCTTTCACTTGTTATTTCATTTTCACTTGTCTTGTGTAATATAAACCTTGCTTCTGCCACTGGCAGCAGCCCTGGCAATACTGGAGATACTGGCAGCACTGCCACACAGACAGGCGTATCTATACTTGCCAAAGCGGCAGTCCTTATAGAAAATAACAGTGGAAGG
>DKXQ01000154.1:3283-28863 GCA_002493085.1 Lachnoclostridium sp. UBA7122 | reverse complement strand
CTTAATTTATGGGTCCATTATATCAATTTAAACCTCTGGATAAAAAAGTATGTAATATTTTATTTTTTTTCTAATACAATGTTATTAACCTTAACTTTTCAGAAGTATCTGTAGAAATGAGGCATGATGAAATATAAGAAAAAAGCAGTTATTTTTAGAATATTATTTCCGTTACTTGTATCTGCATCTGTTGTGATATGCAACACACATGCCTGTGCTTATATAAATGGGCAGACAAACAGTTTTATACCTGTTACCAGCAGTGCTGTAGCTGACGGTGAAAAGTCTCCTGCACAGACAGGTGTGTCTGTTCTTGCCAAGGCTGCTGTGCTTATAGAAAATAACAGTGGAAGGATTTTATTTGAAAAGGAAAAGGACACAGAACTTGTTCCTGCAAGCATTACAAAGATTATGACACTTCTTCTTATTTTTGAAGCACTACATGATAAAAAAATAACATTAGAAGATAGTGTGTCCACAAGTGAATATGCAGCTTCAATGGGAGGCTCACAGGTTTTTTTAGAGCCTGGTGAAACACAGACTGTTGATACAATGATTAAGTGTATAAGCATAGCAAGTGCTAATGATGCGGCTGTTGCTATGGCTGAGTTTATAAGTGGTTCAGAGAGTGAATTTGTCAATAAAATGAATGAAAAAGCAAAGGAACTTGGCATGCTGCATACAAGTTTCAAAAACTGCAATGGACTTGACGACAGCATAGAAAGTGGCCATTATAGCAGTGCTTATGATGTAGCTCTTATGTCCAGGGAAATGATGAACAAATATCCTGAAATTTCCAAATACTCTACTGTGTGGATGGATGAAATTACACATTCTACCAGAAAGGGTACAAAACAGTTCGGGCTTACTAATACTAATAAATTAATCCGTACATATGATGGCATTACAGGTCTTAAAACCGGCTCAACTTCCAAGGCAAAATACTGTCTTTCTGCAACTGCAAAGCGTGGTGGAATAAGCCTGACTGCTGTAATTATGGCAGCGCCCGACCCTAAAGAAAGATTTGCAGAGGCAGCTGCGCTTCTTGATTATGGATTTTCAAACTGTACGAATTATTCTGAAAAAGCGGAAGATATTTCTATAAAGCCACAGAAAGTTACCAATGGCATGAAAGAGAAGATAAAGGCAGAAGCAGGCAGGAATTTTTCTTATACACTGTGTGGCAATGAATCATCAGATAAGATTGAAAGAAAAACAATGTTTAAAAAAGAAATTAAAGCTCCTGTTAAAAAGGGAGATGAAATTGGCAGTATAGTTTATACGCTTGATGGAAAAGAAATTGACAAAATTCCAATTTTAGCATCAGAAGATATAAGGGAATCTGGTTTTGTGGATTATTTCTATAAATTGTTAAAACGCCTCCTGCTGGCATAGGCTGGCAGTGTGCTGCCTCCTTATATGTAAAGGCTGCTATTTAAAACCTGTATATCAACGGTTTCCAAATAGCAGCCTGTATTATAACTAAAAGCAGCAGCCTATACTATCCCTCACTGGCACCAGTGTCATTACTGGTATATTCACCATATGAAAATGGCTCTTTACCATCGTATTCAAATATAAACTTGTTAAGTGCTTCTGCATTAGAAGCCAGATTGCGTTCTGAAGACGTGCCATCAGTAAGTATAAGTACATCGCCAACTGAATACTCGCCTTTATACGAACTTCTGAAGTAACCGCCTATAGGTATCTGGAGCTGTGATACCTCTGTTGTCCCCAGAAATATAACGTCTTTCATATAGCCAATTATAGCATCATTTGTAAGGTCAGTTGTGACATATTCCCCAAGAATATCATTGGCAAGTTCAAGACACTGTGGCAGGGACAGGGATTTGATTTTGCTAAAAACACCACTGATAATAGTGCGCTGCCTCCATGTACGGCCATAGTCATCCATAAGGCCTGTAATTGTCTTTACGCCATTTTTGCGTATGCGGCAGTATCCAAGCGCCTGGTTTCCGTTAAGCTTCTGTTTACCCACTACAACGTTCCTGAAACGTTTTTTAGATATATAATTGGTTGTATTAAGATATGATGCTTCTGATTCAGTGAGCTCTACTTCTACTCCGCCAACAGCATTGACAATTTTTTCAAATGCATCAAATCCGACTTCAACATACCCATCAAGTTCAATATTAAAATTCTGGGCTATAGTCTTATATAAAAGCTCTATGCCGCCAAAAGAATTAGCAGCATTAAGCTTATTGGAGCCGTGGTCTGGAATATCAACAAGCATGTCCCTCATAAGTGACGTAAGTTTAAGGTTTTTATGCTTTTTATCCATAGTAGCTATAATCATTGTATCAGTAAGACCAGATGCATCATAATATTTTTCTTCCCTGAAATCATTGCCAACTATAAGTATATTTACAACATTTTCATCTGAATTAACTTTGATGCCACTCAAATCAACATTCTTAAGAGCCGTATCATAGTCACGGTTCATATGGTTTAGAGTATTATTAAATGTCACTTGTGCTTTTGCAACGAAAAAGCCTGCACATATACTTATACATAGTAACAGTGTAACCAGTATTTTCTTCCACATATTACAATCTCCATTTCCTTTCTGTTATGTTTTTTCTGAAACCTTTTACTATTATAACTGTACATACTGGTTAATGCAAGATTATTAATTTTTTTTAAGAATTGCAAGTTCAAGGTTTTTTTCAAAATAGCTGCTTCCATTGCGTTTGTCAAAGCGCTTTCCAATATCTTGTGCCTGGCTGTAAAACCACTCTGCAAGGCTATGGCAGTTGTATATGCCATCTTTTTTATACAGCTGGAATGTTTCAGGCAGTGACAGGCTGGCGGTTTCTTTTTCTTTTGCCAGTTCGTGGAAAAGCACCCATGCACCTTTATAGAAATCATAAACTTTTTTCTGGTCCCACAGGCCCTGTACGTTTTTTATGCCTGAAGCAAGTTTTTCACATGCTTTTTCTTTATTGGTATATGCAAAACAGCGTATTACAGCACCAAGATAATTTAAATCCTGTATGGTTTTTTTAATTTTCCAGTTTAACTGGTTTGCAAAATGCTGTGCCTCATCTAGATTACCACTGTCAAGTGCATTTTCAAGGTAAGCATATATGTAAAGTTTTGGTGCATCCTCACAGAATGGCAGCCTTCCTGCTTTTAATGGCTTTGCATACCTGTCTGCTGCTTCCCTGTCACCAGCCATTAAAGACATAAGCACCGCATAGCTGCGCTCACATGCACGGCAGTCAGACAGGCCATCCCTGCCTGTTTTCCAGAATTTCTGGAAATACTGGTGTGCTTTTTCTTTATCAATAAACCGCCAGAAACGCGCCATCTGCCACCAGTATGTCCTAAGACCAGTATTATACCGTTTAACCAGAATATAAAACTGTTCCATCATCTTCTCCCACTGTTCCATTGGAATCTGCGGCATATAAGCTACTGGGTCAATTCCCATCTGTACAATCATAAGATATCCTTCAGCCCTGGCATCTTCAGGAAGTGCGTTAAGTGTATCAGGATTATCTTCAACTATGGCATTGTATTCTGCTGCCACGGGTATAGCCTTTGAAGGATCATCATGAAAAGTTGCCTGGTATGCATATTCATAACGCCAGTACAGGCGGTAATAGTTATCTCCTGCTTCATCTGCCTGTTTTATATATTCCCTTAATGCCTCCATTTTAGACTTGCCATCTGGAGTCATATTTATTATCATTGAAAGCACACTTCCATCAAATTGATTTTCACCCATATTTTCCACCCTTTCTTTACAATGTTTTTAAACTGTATCCCACCAGGCTTAAAAGTTCTTTGTTCATAATTTTTAATTCACTTCCATGCAAAGGATATCCTCCCGCAAGCAGTGCCTGTATATATAGGATTTTTGAAATACTTAAAACCAGGTCTTTACTGTTTATTACAGATAAATTCTGTATAAGCGGATTATTAAAATTAAGATATAGTATAGCTACAGGCTTTTTTTCCACATTTGTAATTAATGATGACAACGCTTCAGAAAATATATTGGAATTTACGTCTGCTGCCGATTTTAACTGCCTGATAAACTGCACATCATCACTTATTGAATAAAGAACAGGCAGGTCTGTTGGAAGAAAATGGCGTATTTCCGCTTTGCAGTCAAACCCGCTTATAGCCTGGTTTACTGTTTTTTCTAAAAATTCCATCTGTTTTCTTTCAAATGGCATTAATTCCTCCAGCACAAGTTCCATGCTTTCTTTTCCCAGTGGTGAAAATGGAAGTAAATACTTATATACCAGTTTGGATATAAGTTCATCATCAGATGTATATCCTGTGCATATTAAAAGCCTGCCCTGTGACATAAATACAGGCTTTAACTGCTTAAATTTTGACACAGAAGACACCCATGCCGCTTCGTTATATTTTTTAAGGGCAGCTCCTGATAGTGTGCCTTCGCTTGTCTCAAATGGCAGATAATCAATAAACAGGTCAAACAGTTTGTCATCCCATACTGCCATTGATTTAATAGCTTGTACATGTATATTGATAATCTGCTGCAGGTTTTCAGGTTCATATTCTGCCATTTTTTCAAGACCACTGCGTACAGCTTCTTCAAATTCATTACGTGCTGCTGCAAGTTCCCTGTCTTCATAGAAGTCTTCACGTGATGCAACAGGCCGCAAGTTCTTTGTATTTAAAAAACAACGCATGAAAAATGCCCATGAGGGAAGCAGGGTATGCCCTTCTTCTGTAAGCAGCATATGTTTTAAATAAATACGGTGTCCGCTTTTTAATGATGAATCAGTACGGTATGAAACTATATAAGCTACACCACTAAGATGAGGTGTCTGTATAGGGATGGCATCCAGAAAATCTTCATTAAACAGCCATTGTCCAAATGACAGAAGCTGGCTGCGGCTGATACCTGAAAAATCCTGTGGAATATTATTAATACATCCTGGAATTCCTGATATAAATACAGGTACTGGGAGTGCAAGCCCATAGTAACTAACTAGTTCTGCCACTTTATCAGGCTGGAAATAATGTTCTGCCCCAGGTTTTGCTTCAAGAGTAACTACAGTACCAGTTCCTGCACTGTCTTCTCCTGGATATGGCTCTAATGTATAAGTTCCATCTGGAAATCCTGTCCATACATGTGCAGAGCCTCCATCTGCAGGTTTTGTATATACTGTAATAAAATCTGAAACCATAAAACACGATAAGAGGCCAATGCCAAACCTTCCTATATAATCTTCTGGCATATGCCCATTTTCAAGCTGTGTCTTAGAAGACTGCCCAATTACAGCAAGAAAACGGTGTATCTCTTTTTCATTAAGGCCGGCTCCGTTATCTTTAAATTCAATCCTTTGCCCTGGCACAACAGTAATAATAATATTTCCATTATCCCAGCCAGGCTGCTTTTTTTCACGCAGTGTTATAGCATCAGTGCCGTTCTGCAATAATTCCCTGATAAATACATCAGGGCTTTTATATAAATGATTAGACAGTATATCCAGCATACCTTCAAGATTTACCTGGAAATTATAGTGTGTTGTTGTATCTTCTTCTCCTTTTTTAATAAGATGATCCATAGCAATCCCTCCCACTTATTAATAAATTAAGTTTAAGAATATAAACCTGTTTTGTCAATACTTTTAATTACTGAAAAAACTTAAAAAAAGACCTTAAAGGCAAAAATATACAGTAAATTTTGCTTTTAAGGTCTTGTATTTTACATTTTTTTAAAAATTTTAATGGCAGCCTTTACACTTCCCACAGTCACCACCACATTGTAATGACTTGCCATTTTTTTTATCATGCACCATACTGCGTATTGCGAGAAAAATGCATGACAGGACTGCTGCCCCTGCAATAAATGTTCCCATAAACTAATCTCCATTTCTTTTTTAAGCTGCTTAAAAATGTTTTTGTTATTTTACAGTTGCTGTTCTTTTTATATCTACGTTTAATGTCTGGCTTTCTTTATAAGGTCTGGACAGAAGGTAGATAAACCCAGCTATAAAGATAAATGCAGCTGCTGTTCCAATGCCAAAGCCACCACCTGTAAACATTACGCCAAGCTGGTAAATACAAAGTGAAACAATATATGCAAGCCCTGTCTGGTAGCCAACTGCTGCTAAAAACCATCTGACATTATTCATTTCACGCTTTATAGCTCCCATTGCTGCAAAACAAGGTGCGCATAAAAGATTAAATATAAGGAATGAATATGCTGAAATGGCTGTCATGCTTGCACCAACTGCTGTTAAAAGGCCTGGTGTGTCTTCTGCTGCTTCTGCGCCAGCTCCGAATAAAATACCAAATGTTGTAACTACGTTTTCTTTTGCAATAAGACCTGTAACTGCTGCAACTGCCATTCTCCAGTTGCCCCATCCAAGCGGTGCAAATACCGGGGCTATAACTCCTCCTATTACTGCAAGTATACTGTTGTCAAGCTGTTCTTCACCAAGCATTGCAAAGTTTCCATCTACCCAGCCAAATCCCTGTAAGAACCATAGCACTATAGCTGAAAGCAAAATAATTGTACCAGCTTTTTTAATAAATGAAAAGCCCCTTTCCCACATACTTCTAAGTACAGTGCCAATAGCAGGCATATGGTATGCAGGAAGTTCCATAACAAATGGTGCCGGGTCACCTGAGAAAAGTTTTGTCTTTTTTAAAATAATGCCTGAGCATATAATTGCTGCAATGCCAGCAAGCCATGCACTGTATGACACCCACCATGCATTGTTAAATAGTGAGCCTGCAATAAGTGCAATTATCGGGAGTTTTGCACCACATGGTATAAATGTCGTTGTCATAATTGTCATCTTACGGTCCCTGTCGCTTTCAATAGTCCTTGATGCCATAATTCCAGGGACACCGCATCCGCTGCCGATTAACATTGGGATAAATGACTTACCTGAAAGGCCAAATTTGCGGAAAATCCTGTCCATAATAAATGCTACTCTTGCCATATACCCACATGATTCAAGAAATGCAAGGAATATAAATAATATAAATATCTGTGGCACAAAGCCAAGTACAGCGCCAACACCGCCAATAATTCCATCTACTATAAGTCCCTGCAGCCATCCGGCACAGCCAGCTGACTCTAAAAGCCCGCTTACTGCATCAGGTATTCCAGGGATATGTAGTGCTTCTATTCCAAGAAAATTCCACCCTTCGCCAAACACGCCATCATTTGCCCAGTCTGTTGCCCATGTCCCGACAGTTGTAACAGATACATAGTAAACTATAAACATCACTGCCGCAAAAATTGGAAGTGCAAGTATCCTGTTTGTCACAATCTGGTCAATTTTATCTGAAACTGAAAGCCCGCCTTTATGTTTTTTTGTAATACATTCCCCAATAACTGAAGAAATATAAGAATACCTTTCATTAGTAATAATGCTTTCCGTATCATCATCAAACTTATCTTCCAAAGCTTTGATTTCATCTGTTACATCTGGAAGATTATCTGCCTGTGCTGAAATTTTATCGTCCTTTTCAAGAAGCTTTATTGCAAAAAAACGCTTTTGTTCTTCTGGTATTCCCGCTACAAGCTTATCTTCAACACTCTTTATTATTTCTTCAGCCTCTTCTGAGAATTTGTGTACTACAGGCAGCTTTCCCTTTCCTGCCAGGGAAACAGCCTTATTGGCGGCTTCCATAACACCTGTGCCTTTAAGTGCTGAAATTGTTATTACTTCACATCCAAGCTTTTCGCCCAGTTTGTCAATATGTACCATATCACCTGATTTTTCCACAATATCCATCATATTTACAGCCATGACAACTGGTATCCCAAGTTCCAGTATCTGTGTTGACAGATAAAGATTCCGTTCAATATTTGTACCATCGACAATATTAATTATAACATCTGGTCTTTCACCTATAAGATAACTTCTTGCAACTACTTCTTCAAGAGTATATGGTGACAACGAATAAATACCTGGCAAATCTATAATAGTTACATCTTTATTTCCCTTTAACCTGCCTTCTTTTTTCTCAACAGTAACTCCAGGCCAGTTTCCAACAAACTGGTTTGAACCTGTAAGCGCATTAAACAATGTAGTCTTCCCACTATTTGGATTGCCCGCTAATGCAATTTTAACTGACATATTTAACCTCCATTTGCATATGCATCTTCAAATCATTTTGAATAAGTTAACGCTATCTAATGTATGTATATTCTATTTATTATTAGTTTATACTAACCAATAAGTAAAAAAAATATTACTAAAAAACTGGTGTTATTCAACTAAAATCATTTCAGCATCTGCTTTGCGCAGCGACAGTTCATATCCCCGTACTGTCACTTCAACAGGATCCCCTAAAGGTGCAACTTTTCTTACAAAAACTTCTACACCTTTAGTAATGCCCATATCCATTATTCTTCTCCTGACTGGTCCTTCCCCATTAAGTTTAACTACTTTTACAGTATTACCACTGGTTATTTCTCTTAATGTTTTCATAACAACCTCCATATATATGTAAATATCATGCTGTTAAAGCATAACTCTGTACAATCTGCCAGATTTTTATACAGGCTGGATTGTAACCCTGTTTGCCATGTCTTTGCCAATGGCAACTCTTGAATCTTTAATATTGACAATAAGGTTTCCGCCTGTTTCAGAAATAACCATAACAATGCTGCCTGTGACAAAACCAAGATTTTCAAGAAACTTCCTGGTCTCCTCCTTGCCGCCAATTTTCTTAATCTTGCATTTTTCACCAGAATTAACCATAGTAAGTGGCATAATATCACCCTCCTGTTTTCATTTTTAATATCTGTTATAGTTAGTATATACTAACATCCATTAGTTGTCAATAATAAATTTTTAAAATTTGATTACAATATTGCAAAAAAATAGTTTGTTTGCCATTCCTAAGTATGATATAATCATAGATACACAAATGAGCTAAAAATATACAAGAAAGGAGCTTCTTATGAAAGCAAAAAGTTTTATCAGCGAGTTTAAAGATTTCATTACCAGAGGAAATGTAATGGATATGGCTGTTGGTGTTTTAATTGGTGGGGCATTTTCTTCTATTGTCACATCACTGACAGACGATATTATATCTCCTATTCTGGGACTTTTCGGTGGAGTAAATTTTGATATGCTCCATCTAAATATCCTTGGAGAAGTTACATTAAATTATGGAAAGTTTCTGACAGCAGTAGTCAACTTCCTTCTGATGGCGGTGATTATTTTCTTAATGCTAAAAGTACTTCACACGCTACAGGCAAAAGCAACACAGCTTACTGGTTTAAAAGAAGAAGAGAAAGAGGCAGCGCCTACAACTAAAACTTGTCCATACTGCCAGATGGAAATCCCAATTAAGGCAGTCAGGTGCGGGCACTGTACATCTAAATTAGAAGTGGAGACTAAGACAGAAATTGACACAGTGGCAATGGATTGAATTTTTTATCTGCATTTTGCTATGTAAATATAAGCCGTCACCAGCGTAAATAGTGGCGGCTTATAAAACTTTATGGCAGAACCAGAAATACACTATTCTGAAATTACTGTTCCTGCCAGCCCACAGTACTGGCTGTTTTCCATATCACCAAATGAATACAGCCTGCATGACGCTTTGTAGTTTTTTCCTGCATACCACAGATAGCGTCTGCTTTCACCAGGAGCAACAGTCTGTTCCCATTCATTATATCCTACATTAATTCCTGAATTATGTAATGGTTCATATTGTAAGGACTGGGGATTTAATGAAATCCTTGTATTAAATGCATTATATAGTATTATTTCTATCCATCCCCCACTATTAGCATACAAAGTTAATGGCTCTGGCCTGGTCTTGCCAGCAAGAACCATTTCTAAATCTTTCAGTAAAACAAAAACCATCCTGCCAGTGTTTCCAAAGACATAATTTTTATACTTGCCATGTATTATTCTTGTATCTGCTGCAGCAATTTCATAATGCCTGATAATGCTGCCATCACCTGGTGAAATAAATTCTGGCAGGACATGTTCTTTTTCGCTGTAAAGCGGCATAAGGTCTTTTTTATACTTTTTATGGACACGGACAATTCCCCAAAGAAAATCCAGTTTGCCATCAGGCTTTCCTAAATAGTATAAATAGTCCCCTGCACTGTAATTATCTGTTATTTTTAATATGGATTTATTCATACAGACTGGTATTCCTGGAATATTTAATGAATTGTATCCTGTATTTGTGACATCTAGCAGACGTATCCTGATTTCATCTCCTGGATATGTTTCAAGAATTGGTGTTGCAGGGTCACCATGCACGAATGAACTAAATATATATGCAGGATTTTTAACTCTTTCCAGCCTTTCAGTTACAGGCTCTGTGCAGTAATTAATTCCCATAGCTCCTGAATGGCAATTGTGGACAAATAAAATAAACTCCCTGAAAGATGTGCCATTTCTGCAGCGTATAACAGCGCGTGTCCCAAAGCGGAGTTTTTTATTATTGTGTGGATTATAGAATGTTGTACCATATTCTTCAATAACAAGTGCACCATAAAGTCCATAATACTGGTGTAAACTTTCAAATAAATAATTATGTAAAAGTATTGTCCCTGGTTCATTGCCTGCATAAAAACGTCTGATAAGGACTTCACTATGCATTATATCTGTGTCATCCCCGGAATATGCAGTCAGGTCTGTTATATGGAGGTCTATATAATCTCCTGTATTAGCTCTGATAACAAGTGGTTCTGTCCTTATCTCCTGTCTGTCTGCTTTGTGTATATAAACATCAGGTCCGCCATAGCGCTCTAGTTCTTCTTTAAGGACAAAAAAACAACACTCCTGGTTATGGCAGCCATAAGAATTATAAGCTATTTTGGCCTGTACAATAGCAATTTCAAATATTCTTAACATTATCTGCCTCACTTAATATATTTCCTATATTTTATGCGGGGCAGATAAGAAGTGCAACTATCCTCTTAAAAGTTCTGGATACATTTCAAGATGGGCAAAGTCATTAAATCTGTCAAGATAAAACCCATTTTTTTCTTCGTCATAGTGAATTTGTGTTATGCTGCAGTTTTGAAGAGAAGTTCCAAACATCAGCCGTTTTGCAAAATCACCGCCAAACAGCGCACAGAGAAGAATCCTTATTACACCTCCGTGGGTAACTACAACTATATTTTTCATGCCGCTTTCTATCCATTCTTTGACTACAGGCATTACACGCTCAAGTACCATCGGGCCGTTTTCACCTTCTGGATACCACATTTCTTCTGGCGGCACAAAGAAATCGCCTATAAAAGCATTTACTTCATCTAGTGCTGTTCCATGCTGTATTCTGCCTTCTACAAATTTATCAAGCTGTTCTTTATAATACTCTTTATAAAACTTTTTAACTTCTTCGTCTTTCTGCCCTGTAAGTATTCCAAAGTCGATTTCCGCAAGTCCTGGCCTTATTTGTATATTTCCTGCAAGTTTCTTGTCATAACTAAACGCTGTTTTTGCTGTTTCTACAGCGCGTATAAGGTCACTGGCATAAACTGCATCTAATTTGTATCTTTTCATTCTTTCCCCAAGAAGGCGTGCCTGTGTATGTCCCTCCTCTGCTAAAGGTACATTTACATTACAGTCCGGACTGTTCTGCCTTCCATGACGGATAAGATATATTATCATTTTATAGCTCCTTCTCACAGTAAATACATCTTCTATTTTGCATTAGCAATATCAATAATTCCCTGAAGTTCACTTCCCTCATTTGGGGCTTCCCCATGGTCTATGGCTTTCCCTTCAGAAGTAATCTCTATAAGCCTGTTAAATTCGCCTCTTTTCCCCATCAGTATGCTATAATAACCAGCTTCTTTCTTTTCAGGATTCCATGTTACAAAAATTGTCTGTGCAATGCCTGGAGATAAATTTTCATAAGGCATGGATATTCTTGTAAGCTGTAATGTATCGCTTATAAATAAAGTCATAAATTCATAATCGTCTGCTGAATAAGGGCACTCTGTCTGGGCGTAAGGCTCTTCAAAAAATTCTACAAGGCACTCCCCCTTCCGCTCTGTTAAATCCTTAATAAACTCTTCTCCTTCTTTAAAAATCTTTTCTGGCAGCAGCCTTGCCTCCATCTGTTGTCTTACCAGTGCATGGAACTGTTGTTCAGTAAGTTTTGTTACCTCTGGTTTTTCCGCCTCCTGCCCTTGTGCACTGCCGGCATTTCTATTTACACTGATTACAATATTATGTGAATAAGGATTAATCACAGCACCCGCAATGTCCGCAATTTTAACTGCCAGATCCATGCAGGATTTAAATGGCATATTCAGGGTAATTGGGTATTTTGGCATGCCCTCTCCCTTTTCTATCTCTTCATCAGATGTGAACATAGGCAGGAATTTTGCACCTTCATTATTATTAAGTATACATGGAACTGGATGTGCGCCCTCAGGCATTGGCATTGGCTTGCCCGGATTGGCTGACATGCGTTTTAAAAGTTCAGGGTCTGTGTCCTTTGGCATCACTGCCGGGACAAACACATTTGTATTTTCAAGAAGTTTTGTCAGCCTCTGGGCATTTTCTATATTTCTTTCTTTTTTCATTGCATCAAGGGCTTCTAATAATTCATTATTTGCTGGCATTTTATATATCTATCCTTCCATAGTCTTTTTAATTATAATTGCTACTTTTTTATTGTGAATTTAACTTTTTGGACATTTCCTGCATTATCAGTTACTTTTAATGTGTAAGTACCTTTTTTGCTGGCTTTTACTCCTGTTTTTACTGTTTTGCCATTTAACTTTGCTGACTTAATTCCATTTTTATCGGAAAACTTTATTGTCACTGCCTTATTGTAAGTCTTGCCATCTTTAATGCCTTTAATTAATGGCTTTGTCTTGTCAACTATAAATTTCTTTGTTGAAACATTGCCAAAATTGTCAGAAGCTTTTATTGAATGGCGGCCTTCTTTAAAGTTTTTAATATCAAGGCTATATACAAAATATGAACTTACAAGACTGTTCTTGTCCTTATTCTCATCTATATTCTGGAAAGTGCTCTGTAACACATTGGTTCCATCAGCTTTAATTTCTTTTATGCCGCCCTCTGGGTCATATACAGCAATATATCCTTTTCCTAAAACAGTGTCTTGTCCATTGTCAAAATCACTAAATTCCAGCTTGCCAGAGTCTTTCTGTCTTGCAATTACAGGTGCCGATTTATCAACTATAAAACAAAGTGTTTCTGTTGTACGGCCATCTGACAATTTGAAATTATATGTACCTGTTTTTTTACAGTCTATGCGGTTATTAGTGACAGGACTGCCATTTAGCGTTGCTGTAGTACCTTCTGGCAATGAAACAGTTACTGTTTTATTATATGTTACACCATTTAAAGCGCCTTCTGCGGCAATATCATTTTCACAATATGCATATTCATCATAAACCTTATCAGTTATTACAGGAAATGAAACTGACATTGTTTTTCCATCTTCTGAAAGTGTTACATTAGAAGATACTTCCTCTATCTTAGCTGGAAATGTAACATTATATGTTATAATTGCATCTTTAAGGCTTTCCAGTATCTTTTCATTATCAGCCATATCAAGTACAGCATTTGCAGTACCACCCGTATTTCCAGTATCATCTGCACTTGCAGTGCTTTTAAGCATGTCCTGGATTATATTTAAATTAGCAGGCATCCTTAATACTACAGATGTTTCAGACAGGCTTACAACATTGTCTTCATTCTGGTGCAGCATACCAGCCAGGTTCTTTGAAAGATATCTGTAAAAGTCTGCTATATTGTCACACTTATTGCTTTCTGCTCCTGACGTCTTGCTGGTGGATATCTTATAATAATCTTTGTCATCAATAGTCACAGGAACAAATCCCTGCTTTTCAAGAGCAGATTTAACCACTGCTTCTTTAACAGGCCCGCTGCTGCCGCCTGTAATGTCTGCATATGTTTTAAATAAAGTGTCCTTTTCTATACTTATTTCGCCACTTAATGTACATGAGCCATCACTATTTATAATAATGCTGTCCTCCATTTTCATACATCCTGTAAGCAGCGTTCCTGCAATAAGAGCAGATAACCCCGCAACCACTAGTTTTTTCATACATTGCCTCCATTCTGCCGCTTTTACCTGGCGGTACAAATTAACCTTCCATTTTACTTTTTTATTATAGCACTTTCCAGGTATATTAACAATAAAGAACCTTGAAAAACTATTAATAAATCCCTGCAAACACTGATGCCATAATTACTGTTACCAGTCCTGATACAGCGATTGACAGGCTGCTCATCGCCCCTTGTGTCTCCCCAATCTCAAAAGCCCTTGCTGTGCCAACTGCATGAGCCGAAGAACCTATGCCTATACCAGTGGCAACTGGGTCTGTTATATTAAATAACCTGCATACTGGTTCTGTAATTATATTTCCTATTACACCTGTTATAATTATTACAGCTACAGTTATTGTAACAATTCCTCCAAGTTCCTGTGATACGCCCATTCCGATTGCTGTTGTAATGGACTTTGGAAGAAGTGTTACATACTGTTCATGTGTAAGCCCGAAAAGCACACTCATGCCAAGCACGCTTCCCATGCTGGACAGTACACCTGCTGTTATGCCTGCCATAATTGCTTTAAAATTATTTTTTAATACTGCAATCTGCCTGTACAGTGGTATTGCAAGGCAGACTGTAGCCGGTGTAAGCAGATAGCTTATATATTTTGCGCCTTCATTGTAATCCTTATATGGGATATCTGCAGCTTTTAATACAGCTATTACAATGATAATTGCAATTAAAAGCGGATTAAATATTGCAAGTTTTAACTTTTTTTTAACAAATAACCCTGCACTGTACCCTGCAAGGCTTAAGAACACTCCAAAAAATATGGAACTGCTTAGAAAACTGTCCATGCTGCCTAATCTCCAATCTATAATTAACTGTCTTTTTCTCTTTTTCCATGTCTGACGGCAAACTGCGTAACCTTTCCTGATACAGCCATTACTATAACTGTAGATACCACAGTTATTACAGATACTGGCACAAGTACAGGCTTTAATACTTTCCATGAGTCTAAAAGCCCTGCAGCTGCCGGGATAAACATAACAGGCATTATCTCTATCAGAAAATCCCCTGTATCACTGACCTGTGACAGTTTTATTATTCCTGTGCCCAGTGCTGCAAGCATTATTAACATTCCATATATGCTTGCTGGTACTGGAAATGGCATTATTTCTTTCATAACTTCACCTATAAATGATATAGCAATAATTATAAAAAACTGTTTTAAATATTTCATTCTTCCTCTTTCTTTCCTGCATACAAGCTGCACCATATTTTGATATTTAATTTTTCATATCAAACAGTTCTGACATTTTTTCTTTATCAGTATCACTATAATATCCATATTGGAGGATTTTATAATTATTAATAAGACCGGCCTGTTCTTCTGTTTCGTCTGAACCATATTTATGCCACAAGCCACTTTTATCCATAAAGCCATTTACATTCATGGCGGGAATTGTTTCTGAAACTTTTTCAACATACTTGTTATATAGTGGAAGCTCTATGCCTGCCTGCTTAAGAACCAGGTTTTCTACAAGGTTGTTGCCAATAACTACATTATCCCCTTCTTCAATATCATAGTTTGCCCATAATATAAAAGGTGTTGCATACCGTTTCTGGAAATCATCAAGATTCCATTCAGACTGTGGTTTGCCAAGCAGTTCTTCATAAAATCCTGTCTCCACTTGCGGCCAGTGGTCGCCAAACATAAATATAAGAACTGGTTCTTCTTCCTTTTCAAAATATTCAATAAGATATTTAAATGCATCATCTGACACTTTAGAAGCTGACAAAAATTCTTTTGCTTCGTCATAATAAGAATCTTTGACATAGACAGGTTCATCCCAGTTTGTATTAGTCTGGTATCCGCCGTGGTTCTGGATAGTCATATCAAACATAAATATTGGTGATGATTTGTCACGGTTTTCATAAAGCTCAATAACTTTCTTATAGCTTTCCTTATCACTAATATATCTTACATACTCAGGGTTTTTAAAATCTTCAATAGTAATAAAACTATCAAATTTCATGCTTTTATAGGTATTGGTCCTGTTCCAGTTAGTCCCGCTGCTTGGATGTATTGCATTGCATGCATAACCAAGGCTTTTTAAATATGAAGGCAGCGAAAATGTTGATTCATGCATAAACTGCTGGTATACATTGCAGCCACTTGGGAAAAATGACATAGTATTGCCTGTCATCGCTTCAAATTCTGAATTACTTGTACCCGCTCCGAACACTGATACATAGTCAAGCCCTTTTATCGTGTTTTCTTTCATACTGTGGATATATGCAAGAGGGTCACGGTTATAATTAACGTTTCCAACCAGTGAAAAATCAGCAAGGCTTTCATTCATAATCAGGATAATATTTGGTTTTTTGCCATTAAGTGCTGTACAAGTTTTAAAATCACTGTTGTAAAGCATTTCTTTACTGCTGCCATTGTCATCTGCCGGCATCATGGTTTGTGCTGGGGCTGTACTTTCTGCTGGTGAGTCTGTATCTAAGGTGTTAAGTATTTCTTCTATTTTATCATGTGAATATCCTGCTGGTTCAGATACCTTAAGATATCTGAGATTTATAAAGAAATTCATATAAAAACCATTGGTTTTGCATGAGGCAACCTTGTTCCATACACTGTCTTTTATGCCACAGGTTTCAAGCAGGTCCGTACTGTACAGCACAAAAAGAATTAAAAATGATGCTATAACCGGGGTACATCTTCTTATAACTTTCTTGTACAGCCCTGTCTTGGCAGTTTTCTTTTTAAATCTGAATATAAGCATAATCCATATGATAAATGCTGGTATCATTATAAATTCAGCCGGTGTAAACTTTAAAGAATATGTCGATGCAACTTCTGTAGCTGTGGCAAGCCCGAAAATATCTGATGGAAGAAGCGGGGTTCCTCTTACATTTAAAATAAAAAGGTTGCCAAGTCCTGCTGGAAAAAGCACTGCGTCCATTACAGCCATTGCTATGCCCATATTGCCAAAAACTGCAAATAAAACAAGCTGTACTGACAAAAGCAGTATCCATGTAAAAATCCATATATTTGGATACATTCCTGAAATAGTATCATTCATTGTCTCAAGAATAATAAACAGTACAACAGGGTTTAACACTGTAATCATAACCCTTATATTTTTCTCAACTTTTGGCTCTGCAAGACAGTAGATAACAAAATTCCTTATGCTGAATGGCTTCTTTCTGGAATGTTTTGTGCTGTTTTTTTCTTTTTCCATACGCTTTAACTGTTTTAAACGTTTTTTTCTGTAGATTACAGCATAATCTGTTACATGCTCAAAGCAGATTACAAATATCAGTGCAAATTCCAATACAAGGATTATAAGCGGATATATCTGCCTGTATGAGTATGTATATGATATATTCAGCGATTTCTTACGTGTCTGCATTTTTAATGTAGACATATACGTATTAGGGTCTGTCCTGTTTGTAGTATTTAATGTTGGTATAACTGCATATGGTGAATTTTGGGAACGACAAGTAATCCTTATGCAGCACACAACCCCTTCAGGTATTGTAACAGTGTGTTCCATATTAACCGCATATGTCTGGCCTGGGGTTATATCATCCACATCAATATCTGTCTCATATACAATATCATTATCAGCATCTGTCATCTGTATTGTAACAGTATCCCCTGTATTTTTTCTTTCAAATGGGGCAAAACTTAATATAAACTGTGAAAGGACAACTTTTCTTTCAAAACAGAACTTCTGGCGTATGACTTCTTCATTATCTATAATTCCGATAACACTGCTGTTTACATTGCCTGCCTCTGTAGTTACAGTCTGTTTTGAAATTATTGAACCTGTGACAACGTACTGCAGTACACAGATAAATACTATAATAACTGTAAAGAAAGCGATTCTTTTTTTGTCAAACTTAAAATATTTATATAACATACCAAAGACAACCCCTTTAATACTTTTTTATACCATCATACCTTTTATCAATAAAATTTGTCAATTAAGAATCTTTTAAATATTTCTTCTCATCTGTTAATATCTGTTACAAATTCCATAATACGTCTGCACCTGTCTTCCCATGTTTCATTACAAGCTGCGGCTTTAAGGCCAGAAGCCATATTGTATAGCTTCTGGGTATTATTTAGTGTATCTTTTAAAAGGCCAATGCTTTCTTTGAGATGGCTTTTATTATAGAACAGCATGTTATCTTTATAGTTTTTCCCAATATAGCTGCATGTATCAGTAATAACCGCAGCACCGTTAAGCATTGCGTTAAAAATCCTGTCATGTGCAGCTTCAGTAAAAAGGGGCTGCACATTTAATACAGCTTTTGCCTTTGACATCATAACCGGAAGTTCTGCGTAACTACATTCTTCATGTATTACAAGCCTGTCTTTGCTGCTTCCATTATACATATTCCACCTTGCACCTGCTACATGCAGATTAAAACCTTCTGCAAGCAGTGTATCCACTACTTCATCCCTTATATAGTCACGTATATACCTGTCTATAAACCGTGCTTTATACATTCTTGCTGCAAATCTTTTATCTTGCCATGAATTTATCTTTTTATAGATGTCATGTAATGGTAAATCACTGCCTTCTAAAATTTCATGTAATATCTGTTCTGCCTGTTTTAAATAACCTGCATTGCTTTCTTCCATAACCTGCCTGTAGTAAGAAGGCGGTGTATAGGTTGCAGGAAAAAATATACCATATTGGCGTTTTTGAAACTGCGCATAACTGCCATCTGCACCATCAGATTTAATTCCTCCAAGCGGGATTGCTGCAGTCTTTATTATATGAGGATAGTATTTGTCAATATATTCTTTATGGTATTTATCAATGCATATCACATAATATCTTTTTAACCTGGCATCCAGATATTTATGTACATGCATTGGATGGTCAACTATAAAATTTATAAAAGGTGCATCTATACAGTCAGGATATTTTCCATAATCACATTCTGCAAGCGGAAGTATGGAATTTATATCAAAGACAGCATCAAATGTCTGGCCTATAAAACTTTCAAGCAGCAAACTGTCTTTTTCCGGGTTATCTATTATACAGTGTGTTACATCCACACCATGCCTTCTTAATATATCACTTATCTCCGATAAAAATACACTTGATGAATTATAACTTAACTTTCTGGTTTCAAGTATAAGTATTTTCACTGTTCTTCATTCTCCTCACCATCACTGTCATTGCTATAGCCAGAATATCTCATTTTAGCATATTCCCAGTTCTTGCTGTTTACATCCTTTTTTAGCTTTTTGCCTGGCAGGCTGGCATAAATCCTGCGGGCAAATACAGCAACTATAACTGCATAAACCATTATTATGATTTCTGTAACCGCAACCGATGCAATCCCCTGCTGGTACAGTACAGCAAATATATCTACAAAAGTGTGGAGTGCTATTGCAACTGCCAGCATATATTTTTTTTCATGGACTCTTACTGCCTGGAAGACAAATACTGACAGTGATACCTGCAAGATAAGTGCAGAAATGCGTTCTATGCCTGCCCATACACAGTCTGCTACTGTAATGTCCAGAATGGATTCTATAAATTCTTTTAAAGTATTTATGGAATTTTGGTCTGTAATTGATGAGTAGATTTTTTCAACTTGTCCTGCATTGATAAGCTGTGCATACATAAAATTCTGTATCATTGCCATGCCAAGCACAGTTATACATTCAATGCCACCATGTCCAAAGCCATATGCAATAACATTTTCTCTATATTCATATTTACTAAGAAATACCTTGAACGCAATATAGCGTCCCATTTCTTCAAATATTCCTGCCATAAGGCCTGCATATATTGCATAAACCCATATATTTTCCTGTATAATGCGCAATACAGGGCCTCCGGCAACTGTAACCAGCACATTGGGAATTGTTTTTAATAAAACCCCGAATACAATAAAAACCAAAGCACCTGCCAGTGAAGGAATAATACTTGTCTTGTACCTTATCTTCCACAAAATTACAAGTGCAATTGGCAGTATAAAACTTAACGCTGATACTTCTATTAAAGCCATTAAAACTGAATTTGAAACCATATATTTCCTCCAAACTGGAATATTGCATTTGTTTTATCCAAACGGATAAATTTTATTTTTCTGCATATATTCTGCTGATGTCTTTAAATCCATAAAATTTCTTACTTCAATAAGTATTGAAGGCTGGCTGCCAGACTGCTGGCACCAGTTATTAAATTCTTTCCAGTCAAGGCTGCCAGTTCCTGCCGGGTTGTGCAAATCTTCATTTCCATCATTATCATTGACATGAAGATGCCTGACATAAGGTTTTAGTATATTATACCACAGACTGACAGGAGAGCCTGATATAAACGCATGTGCAACATCAAGACAGACGCCAAAGCGTGGTTCATCCGCCATTCTTTTTGCAAGCTCTGCAAGCATATATGGTTTATCATCAAACATATTTTCAATATATATGCACTGCCCACTGTAATCTTTTAATATCTGTCTCCAATATTCTTCATTCCTGCTGGTCCATGAATCAATATATGACTGGAGTCTGAAATTTACAATATAGTTAGTGTGGAAAATAACTGCTTTAAGACCCATCTTTTCAGCTATATCCATACACTGGCGCACCCTGTAGTCACTAACTTCAAAAATTTTAGAATCTGCGCTGTTGATACAGATATCAAGAAATGCACCATGCATTGTATCTCTGGAGCGGTCACGTTTAACTGACATATACTCTTTCATTACCCTGTTTAACGAAAAGTTGTCATCAAGAAGCTCTGTTATAAAAAATTCATTGTATTCAAATCCTGCGTCATACTTTTCTGAAAACCCAAGATATTTGTCCAGTTCTGGAATATTTGGTATGCAATATAATTTCCCCATTATTTACCCCCTTTTACTATTGCTGACGTTTTTTGTTTTATACCTTCCTTTAGTTCATTTCCTGTAAATTCTTTTATATTCTGTAATTCATTTACATACTTTTCATGGACTTTTTTAATCTCTTTTTTACCCTCCTCATATTTTTCTTCTAATGATTTTTTCTCATCACTCTTTACACGCTTTACAGGCTCATATGCTTCCCTTATTCCATTTATCTCAAATGCATTAACCTTTTTTTTCTTTCCCTTAAGGCTGTATTCCCCTGCAAATGATATGTCAATCCTGTTTCCAAGCCTTTTTGCAACCTCACTGCTTATAAGTATCTGTCCAGGACCTGCTACACCTTCAAGACGGGAAGTTGTATTTACTGTATCACCTATTGCAGTGTATTCCATCCTGTTCTGGCTTCCTATATTTCCTATAACAGCATCACCACAGTTTACACCTATTCCAAACTCTACTTTTTTTCCATATTTTTCAAGACATTCTTTTTTAAGGCTTGCAGCATTGGAAAGAATATCCCATGCTGTACAGACTGCCCTGAACACATAATCTTCCTGGTCTGACGGTGAATTGTATACTGCCATTGCAGCATCACCAATAAACTTGTCAAGTGTACCGCCATTGGCAGCTACTGCATCTGCAACTATTGTAAGGTATCTGTTCAGTATTTCTACTACATGTTCTGGGGAAAGTTTCTCAGATAATGGTGTAAATCCCCTGATATCCACAAACAGCACTGCAATGTCCTTTCTAGTACCGCCAATTGATGCCTTAATTTCCCCGTCTTTTTTTACAATTTCATCGACAACCTGTTCATCAACATATTTCTTAAATGCCTTTTCCAGATAATATCTCTGTCTGCGCACTATCAGATAACCTGAAAGCAGGTTTACTACTGCAACAGCTATAATTAGTATTATAAGACGCAGCAATGGTATATAATATCCCCATACATTAAGCAGACAGCTTGCAAGAATCTGCAGTATTATAAGTATTACAGAATAAACAATTGTGTTTATCCCACTGTTATAAGTTGTAGCTATAAAAAACAGCACTGCAAATATAGCATACCATATAAAAAGAAACCACTTATGTGCATAATATATTGTATTGTTTTGCAGTAGTGCATTAATTATATTTGCCTGGAGTTCAATCTCATTTATATGTGAAGCCCTATGGTTCGGCACATAAAAAACACTGTCTGCTGTATAATCCCCCACGAGTACAATGCTGTTATTAAATTCCTTTGCATCTATATTACCGCTTATCACATCATAAAATGAATAGATATCAAAATTTCTGGCATTTCTGGAATAATTTATGCCAAACTCATTCATGTCTCCAACAACTGGCGCTTTATATTCCATATCGTTTTTATTTAAATACATCTGGTAAACTGCAAGTGCAAAGCTGTCATAACTGGTACCATCATGGTTAATGCTTGCAACCATATTTCTGATATAGCCATCGTCGTCATTTCTGCCTGTATTGATAACACCAGTTTTTATATATGGCAGTATCCCATCAAATGGAGTAAGTATATCTTTTATATCTTCACCACCCATCTTATTAAGTGGTACATCAGTGTGCTCTTTTATATCTGTCTCTTTTATATCATCACTAACTGCGCTTATCTTTTCAGCAGCTTTTACAGAAATATTTGCATTTCTTACAGCAGATACATAAGAACTGCTCTGTGGATATGCAATATTCCCTATATATTTACAGGCATTTTTGTCTTCTGTCACAACAGTAGAACTTATGCATATATTGTCATACTTACTGCATGATGCAATAAGTTCATTATCACCTTTAGTATCTAATTTATTGTGGTAATCAAGTCCAAATGCAATAACATCTGGCTTGTCACTGCTGCCATCCAGAAATTCAATAAGTTTTGCAGTTTCACTTCTTGACCAGCTTGAAAAACTTCCGAGTTTTTCTATCGTCTTGTCATCAATTGAAATTATCTTTATATTGGAAGCATTTTCTTTTTTCTCAACTAATGACTGGTAAAAAAAGTCGCTTACCAGATAATCAAGTGTACTTAAAGGTTTAAAATATGTAAACAGAGCTGACAGCATTACAAAAAAGCATGAAGCCACAGATAAATAAATATATCTCTCTTTTTTTGTAAGCTTCTTCATTCCTTTCATACAAACACCCTCTTCCAGTCAGTATGCATAACTACATATTTATTCTGTCCCTCAAGTACCTCATAAAGATTGTCATATACAGTCTTTAACATATACTGTATAAATGGTGTCACATCATGGAATGAATTCTCACTGTTTTCAATTGCCTGGTAATATGCCGGGGCAGTTTCATTTATCGTCTTGCTTAATGTAAGCGCACTAAAGTTATTTAATCCTGAGCGTATAAGGAAATCAGAAGTTATAAGCCGTGCAATCCGGCCATTCCCATCACAAAAAGGATGCATATATACAAAATAAAAATGCACTATTGCAACTTTAATATATGGGCACTCAATATTATCAGCGTTATAAAAATCAAAAAATTGTTTCATGCAGTAATCCAGAAGTTCTACTTCAGGTGCCTGGTGGGTGCCAACGGTAACAACTCCTGTCCTGAACTTGCTTCCTGACAATCCAAAATTGTCACAGACACCATCTGTAACTATCTCCCACAGGCGCACAAGCGTGTCTGTGTTTCTTTTGCTTGTAAGGTTAAGAAATTTTACAGCCCTGTATGTATTAAGAATCATTTTATCACCTTTTGACTCAGTCCTTTTTGCCCTGAAAATATCAAAAAGTTCGTCAAGTGTAGTATCAGCGCCTTCTATCCGGCAACTGTGGAATGATTCTTTTTCAATAGATATATCAGTATCAATATCTGTTATTGATATATTCTTATACATCTTATTAATATCATCAATCAGTTCTTCAGGAATTGCATCTGGACACCATGTAAGGGAGTATCCAAATGCATCCCTTACAGGAAGCACTTCAAGCTTTGCCTGTCTTTCCTCAAGTTTTTTTAACGCTTTGTAATCACCAAGCTTTGCATCTCTCTCTAAAATTTTATAATCCATAATACATTCCTCCATACTGGATTGAACCATCCATGAATAATAACAATATTTTATATATGCCAATGAACCAGATATAAACAGATTTTTATAAGAATGTCAACGGAAAACCTGGGGTTTCTCTGCATAAGGCTGTCCCACTGTTCTAAATTTTCATCTGAGTTCTCCACTTCCCTTACAAACCAGTGTGCCATTTCAGCCTGTGCATCAGCTGAAAGCGTTTTCTGGTCTTCAAGCCACTTCATAAACCACAATTCCCGTATTATAATAATATTGGTTACAGCCATCTTAATTTTTGCCAGAAAAAAACCATCATATGTTGCGGTACAACAGTAAAGATAGACAAAATAAAACAACAGCTGTTCTAACTGTATGCTGGTTATTTCATTACTAAATTCCATCTGGCAGTTTTCATATTCTTCATCGTCCATCTGGCTTCTTATGTTAATTGTGCTCTGCAGGTATGGTATCCATGTACTCTTTAAAGCTTCCATTGTACACAGTGTAAAAAACATATCAGTAACTGAACGCTTTACAAATCCCGCCTGTGCCCCATCTATCATATGCGCAGCTATCTGGCTGTATACAGAAATATCTCTGTATGCAGTTATAATTTTTTTAATTTCTTCTTTTTCTACTGGAAGAAATGCAGGATGTGATGGAATAATTTTATTTATAAAGCTATTTTTCTTTCTGGACTGCCTTTTTATTATGCGTCTTTCTATATCATGTGCCATACCAAGGATAAGCACCATACGTTTAAATATATAAATCCGCCTGTCTTGTACAAGCTGGAGCATACTGTTGCGTATATATGAAAGCTGTTCATATAGAGGAGTATCAAAATACCTGTCAGGCATGTCCCGTTTACTGTCCTTTTTTACCTGGATAGTAACTGGTGTCTTGCGCAAAAGCAGTTCTTTACATACTACGGGGCATGTAATTGCCAGTGAACGCTCACGTACATTATAGTATACTTCTTCATGCCTTGGATGTGTATGGCATGTATCACATAGGTAATCTTCGCCAAGTTCAAGTACTATGTCACATAAATTATCTTTATTAAGAAATTCGCAGCGGTTTTCTTTGCCATGTGGTTTTATATCACCTGTCTTTTGGTCAATCCGTTCACACATTCTGCGGCCAAGCTCCCCTTTAACTTTTCTATACTTTTTTAAAGTTTTTTTATCCACAGTTATCTGCCAGATATGGCAGCAGCTATCAGGACATTCCATGCCTCCTGTACACCTGAAACTGTCGAAATAATCGGGATAATAATAACGCATTGCCATGCCTCCTGTAAAGCTGGATTTATTTTGTACATTTTAATAGTATAACGCATTTTTTTAAAAATGCTAGTCCTATTTTTAAAAAAGTAAAAAAGCAGGATATATCCACAAGCTATTAAAATTTGCCATATGGAATACCCTGCTTTTTATGTTTTAAAAGCCTTACTGGAGCTTTACTCGATGCTTACAACTTCATATCCTGCATCAGTTACTGCCATTTTAAGTACATCATCTCCTGCATTATCTGCTGTTACTGTTGCACTTTTTCCTTCAAGATCCATTACAACATCGGTAACTCCTGCTACTGCACGGAGTGCTTTTTCTACCCTTCCTGTACAGTGCTCACAC
>DKXQ01000154.1:0-2970 GCA_002493085.1 Lachnoclostridium sp. UBA7122 | reverse complement strand
TGTCATAACTATATCTTCCTTTCTTGTTATATTACCAGTATTTTTAAGGAAAGCACTGCTTTCTTTAAAAATATTGTTTTCCTTAAAAAGTTTAAGCCTCTTAAGCCTTAATGCATTGCTTACAACACAGACACTGCTAAGGCTCATCGCTGCTGCACCAAGCATAGGGCTTAGTTTTATGCCAAATGGCAGGTACAGTATTCCTGCTGCCACAGGGATGCCAATAATATTGTAGAAAAACGCCCAGAAAAGGTTTTCTTTAATATTTCTGATAACTGCCCTGCTAAGTTTTACTGCACCTACAGCATCCATAAGACTGTTTCTCATAAGAACTATATCAGCACTTTCAATCGCAATATCTGTCCCAGCGCCTATTGCAATTCCTACATCAGCAGAAGCAAGTGCTGGTGCATCATTTACTCCGTCGCCAACCATCGCAACCTTATGTCCGCCTGCTTTTAATGATGAAATCTTTTCTTCCTTCTGTGCCGGAAGCACATTGGCAATAACCTCATCAATACCTGTTTCTTCTTTAATTGCATTGGCAGTTGTTTCATTGTCACCAGTAAGCATTACAACATGTATGCCCTGTTTTTTAAATTCTTCTACAGCAGCCCTGCTGCTTTTCTTTACTACATCTGCAACTGCAATTATGCCTCTTACACTATTTTTATCAGCAAATATAAGCGGTGTCTTTCCGTGTGATGCATAATTATCAGCTATTTTTATAATGTCTTTATCTGCTGGTATGCCATATTCTTCTAACAGTGCTTTATTGCCAGCATAATACTTTATGCCGTCAACAATGCCAGTAATCCCTTTGCCAAATACAGCTTCAAATTCCTTTACTTCCGAAAAACTTATGCCCATAGCTTTACATTTATTTATAACTGCCTCCGCAAGCGGATGCCCGCTGCCATTTTCAAGTGTGCCTGCAATCCGGAGCAGCTCTGTCTCTGTCATATTTCCAAACACCATAATATCAGTTGCTACAGGCTTGCCTTCTGTAATGGTCCCGGTTTTATCAAGTACAACTGTATCAATAAGATGGGCTGTTTCAAGCGCTTCACCTGACTTTACAAGTATTCCGTTTTCAGCGCCTTTGCCGGTTCCTGCCATAATTGCAACAGGCGTTGCAAGTCCAAGTGCGCATGGGCAGGATATTACAAGAACTGCAATAGCTGTACTAAGTGCAAATTCAAATCCATAGCCTGACAAAAGCCATATGGCTGCAGTAATAACTGCTATTGTTATAACAGATGGCACAAAGATTCCTGATACTTTATCTGCAATTTTAGCAATTGGCGCTTTACTTGATGAAGCTTCTTCAACAAGCTTTATAATCTGTGACAGTGTTGTATCCTCACCAACCTTTAAAGCTTTTACCTTCAATAGTCCTGCCTTATTGATTGAAGCAGATACAAGCCGGTCTCCTTCCTGTTTAATTACAGGTATGCTTTCTCCTGTTACCGCAGATTCATCTACTGACGACTTTCCATCAACAACAATGCCATCCACAGCAACGGCTTCACCAGGTTTTACTATAAATATATCACCAACAGCCATTTCATCTGCACTTATAACCTGTTCAATTCCATCCCTTATAACAGTTGCTGTCTTTGGTGCAAGGTCCATAAGTTTTGTAATGGCTTCACTTGTTTTAGACTTAGAACGTGTTTCAAGATATTTCCCAACTGTAATAAGCGTTAATATCATGCCGGCAGATTCAAAATATAAATCATGGCTGAAATGGTGCACAGTTTCCATATCGCCATAACCAAGACCATAAACTATTTTATATGTTGCATAAATGCCGTATACAATTGCAGCTCCTGAGCCAATAGCAATAAGACTGTCCATATTAGGGCTGCGCTTAACAAGTGTTTTAAATCCTGTAATATAGTACTTCTGGTTCGCTATTACAATAGGAATTAACAGAAATACCTGTGTTATTGCAAAAGCACCAGCATTGGCATCCCCACTCAAGTATCTTGCCATGTGTTCTGGCATGTCAAGCCCTGCCATGCTAAAAAACATATGCCCCATTGACACATACATAAGAGGTATAAGAAAAATAACCGAAACTATAAGCCTTCTTTTCATATTTTCAATATTTTTCTTGTATACATCATTCATGCTGCTAGTACTGCCAGCATCTGTTTTTCCTGTATCCGTACCTGGTTTTGTGCTGTTCCTGTCACTTGCGCCATACCCGGCAGATATAACAGCATTAATAATGCCATCACTGCCAACAGTATTTTCATCATATTCAACCTGCATACTATTTGTAAGAAGATTTACACTTACCTTATGCACACCATCAAGTTTAGACACACTTTTTTCAACATGTGCAGAACACGCTGAACAAGTCATGCCTGTAACATCAAACTTTCCAACCATCCAAAAACCACCTCTATTTCATAAGCTTTTTAAGCAGCTCACAGAGCTCGTCAACAGCACTGTCATTGCCAGCCCTTATATCATCACATACACAGCTTTTTATATGATTGGCAAGAAGCTGCTTGTTAAAACCATTAAGAGCTGCCTGTATAGACGCAACCTGTGTGAGTATATCCACACAGTACCTGTCATCCTCAAGCATCTTTTTAACACCACGCACCTGTCCTTCAATCCGGCTAAGGCGCTGCATCATGTTTTGTATTTCTTTATTATCCCTCTTGACGTGTCTAATATTCCCATCATCAGGTGTTATAAAATCCATGCTGGCATACCTCCTGCTATAGTATACCCCCGTACCCTATCCTTGCTACATATATACTACCAGAAAAAATTTATATTGTCAATAGACCAGTTTTAAAAAGATAGTGTAACTTTATCTGTGTATACGAAAGTTTCGATATATTGTACAACTTTTTAAATATGATGTCATATATTGACTTTGGCATGACAATTTCAAAGTTCTGGAAACGGCCAGCCCGCTCCCACTTGAATGGAAACACGCAGTGGTGC
>DKXQ01000147.1 GCA_002493085.1 Lachnoclostridium sp. UBA7122 | reverse complement strand
TTATTTTATGAGGTTATCCTGTTTATCTGCAGCTTTGACGAATAAATATATTTATACCTTCCAATTATAAAATATATACTATTTTTTTCGTTTACTATCTTATAACTTCCTAAAAAAGGGTATAAAACGACCCTTTGAAATTTAATAAAAAAATTTTTACTCGTCAAAGCTGTGTATAATATTGGCAACTTAAGATTATTATGATACAATGTAAACTGGTAATTTTAGAGTATATTGCCTGACAATTTCAAAATTAAAAGTAATCTAAAATTAACAAAAGAAAGGGTAAATTTATGAATGTAATAGAAAAGATATCAAATTGGCAAAAAAATAATCAAGAAAAGTACTGTCAAATTAAAAAAATGATAATGGTACAATTTGCATTTTCAGTACTTTTATATATTGTACTTATAGCAAACCAGCTTACCAACCACTATGATGGTTTGTGGAGTGGGAATTTTTATCGTTCAGGACCATGGGAACTTTCTTTAGGCAGATGGCTTTTGCTTTATATAGACCGTCTACACATGAGTATTTGTTCTGAACCACTGACATCATGCATAACATTATTTTTAATAGTTATTGCTACTATATTAATATGTGATATATTTGGGCAGATTGGAAAGAAAACAGGATATATTACAGGAATGATTATTTTATCAAGCACAACAGTGTGTAACTATCTATCATACCGTTATACGTCAATTGGATTTGGCACTGGTTTTTTATTAAGTATACTGGCAGCATGGGTACTGGTAAAAAAATATGAAAGAAAACTATGGTGGTGGGTATCAGCTTTAATAACGGCAATGGGACTCGGTGCTTACCAGGCCGATCTGGCATGTACTTGTGTAATACTTATAGTTGTATTCATTAAAATGATAATAGATGGTGAAGATGACAAAAAAATATTTAATTACACTTTAAAAAGCTTTTTTGCGCTGGCAGCAGGATGTATTGTCTATAGGCTTATATGGGTATTTCATTTAAAAGTGCTTAATATAAGTCCAAGCTCTTACAGGGGTGCAGACAATATTTCTATAAAGGCTATGATTATATCATTTCCAAGTAATATAGCTAAAACATATAAAATTTTTCTAAATTATTTTTTTGAAAATTCCATTAAACATAATATATTTCAAAGAATAGGACTTTATTATATAGTCTTTGCAATTATAATTATTATGCTGGTTTTCAAAATAGCAAAAATAGCAAAAGAAAGTCCTAAAAATGCACTATTAATTATTGTAGCATTTGCTATATTACCAATGGCATGTAATGTAAGTTTATTTCTGGCTACAGAAGCCGGTGGTGTAATGATACAGATGACAGCAGGAATGGTAATTTTACTGCCACTTCTTCTATGTCTTATAATTAGTATAAAGAAAACAGAAAAAAAAGTAAATACAAGAAAATGTAAATATGTACCAATGTTATATATAATACTTTCTGGAATAATCCTTTATGGCAATATTTATATGGTAGCTATTGACCAGGAAACTATGTATGAAGGGAAAAATTCATCAGAAACTTTAGTACATGAAATTATATCAGAATTAAGAGAAAAAAAGATGCTTAATGCAGATAAAACTTATTTATTTGTCGGACATCCAAGTGGCAATCCACTGTTTGAGACCACGAAATTCTGGGATATGGCAAATGCATATGCAAGGTATGGAGAATTCTGGGAAGATACAAAGTGTTTGAGACTGGCATATGAGGGAATGTTAAGAAATATTGGAGTGAATATTACAATTGTACCAGATGATATTGGAACAGTAATAAGAGAGCGGGAAGATGTAAAAAATATGAGTGTATTTCCAGCAGAAGGCTCTATAAAAGATATTGATGGATATATAATAATTAAGGTTTCATAGTGAACATTCATTTAATTGTATAATTAAAATGTATCAGTTAATATAAAATAATATAGGGAATAAAATGCATGGATAATTATAAATATAAAGCTTTTATTAGTTATAGGCATAAAGAACTTGATAAAGAAGTTGCAATAAAGTTGCAAAAAAAATTGGAAAAATATAAAATTCCTAAAAAATTTTATACTGGCAGTAAATCATGGAAAGTATTTAGGGATGAAACAGAACTAGCTGCAAATAGCAGTTTAAGTGATGAAATAAAATCTGCATTAGAACAATCTGAATTTTTGATTGTTTTATGTTCTATAGATACAGCACAATCAAGATGGTGTATTGAGGAGATAAATTATTTTAAAGAAATCCATAATAACACAAATAATAATATTATCACGGTTTTAATTAATGGAGAACCAAATGAAGTATTTCCAGAAGCAATACGTACAACAGTAATAGAATGTGAAGATAGAAATGGAAATACAGAAATGCAAGAAAAGCCTGTAGAACCATTAGCGGTTAATATCAGAGATAAAAGTGACAAACTGACATTAAAAAAATTAAATGTGGAATTTCTACGTATAGTTGCACCTTTACTTGGGTGTGGTTACGACGATTTATACCGCAGAAGCGAAAAACGTAAAATGCAGAAAATAACAATAGCATTTACTACTCTTATCTTATTTGTTATATATAGCTGCATTATGCTGATGCAAATTAACAATCAAAAGAATGAATTACAGACTAAGAATAAAGAACTTGAACAAAAAACAACTGAATTAAATACAAGTTTAGCATTAGTGAAAGAAAAAACAGGTGAAATTGAAGACCTTGATTTATCCATTGCTGTCAGGGAATCTAAAATAAAATATGCAGATGGGGATATAACAGGAGCTGTCAAATATTTGGTTGATGCATTTCCCAAAACATATGATAATAGTAAATTTATATCAGAAGCAGAATATACATTGGCAGAACAGATGCAGGCATTTAACCAAAAAATATTTGCCCGCAAATTAACGCTAGAACATAGCAATCCGGTTTCAAAAGCAGGGTATGTAGGAGAAGGAAAAAATATTATAACACAAGATTCAACAGGAACTATTTATTTATGGGATGCTGTAACAGCAGAATGTAAGAAAACATTTACTAAGGATGATTTTGGTGGATGCAGCCTGAATCTGGAATTTGAAAATAAAGGCATGATTGAAAATTCACAATTAAATAAATATGCAAAGGGTGAATTCCGCATGGACTCCAATTATATGATATTAGGTTATGAAAAAGAGTATAATGATGAACTTCCACTATCTGGTACTGACTTTTATATCAGTACAACAAAGCGGATTTGTAAATTTAATGGAAAAACAGGTGATGTTATATGGGATTATAAAAATAAACATAATGCAGAATGGCATAAAACATATTTTTATGAAAATTATATTGTCATAATATATAGTAATTCAAAAAAGATGGAAATCTTGGAACCTAAACGAGGTACTATAATAAAAAGTTATAATATATCCCCAGAAGCAAGAAAATATTTTTCATCATTATTTACATTATTAGGATGTACAGATAGTCATTGTTATGCAAGTATTGAAACTGACGATGTATTAAAAGAGAATTTGTGTGTGTTTGAAATTATTTCTGATAAAATTGTGAAACCGCAGGTGCTAAATAAGTATAGTCAATTTGATAATTGTTATGTGAAAGATAGTGCAATTATAGATGGAAAATTTTATACATTATTTCTATGTAATAATAATATAACAAGTATAATAGCCCAAATATCTTGTTATAATGACCAATCATTAGAAGAAGAATGGAGCTATAAATTTAAAATTGACCATAAAGGTTCTCATACAAGAATAGGAAAACTTTATGCATCAGACGCCTATAATTATTGTGATATTATTTTTGTTATTAATGGAAATAAGATTGTTATTATTGACAGTAATAGTGGAAAATGCTTAAAAGAATATGTTTTAAATGAAGCAGTAGTGGAATCTTATTATTCAAAAAATGGATATATTTACAATATTACGAAAAATGGAATGGAAATAGCGCTTCTGCCACGTCTGCTGAAGCGGGAAGATAATAGTTTTTCTATGTACAAAGTACATGATTTTGCAACAAATGTAAATTTATGTGGATATTATAATAATTCTTATATTACAGTACAAAATAATTCTGACGAACTATATAATGCTAATAAAGCTTATATTTATTCTGATATAAGAAATATAGATTTTCATGAATTATATAGTGATAATGATACAATAGCTGATGTTGTTATTAATGATGATGGAAATTATATTGCATACCATTCTAATTCGGACAAAAATATATATGTTTATAATTTTTTGGATGGTACTATAAAAAAACTTATGCATTATGATGGTTATACATCATATATAAATTTTATAGAGCATGACAAGATATGTATTATGACAGAGAATTATATTTTTATATATGATTTGACCTCTATGGATAAATCTTTTTCATATAATACAAATGATTATATATTTCCTGAGGACTGTTATAGTTCTAATGGAACTTCTGCGGTAATCCTAGATATGCACAAGGCAATATTTATCCGGTCAGATGGTAATATACTTGAATGGAAACCAAAAAGCAGTGTATCAGAAACATCTACAGATATTACTAATGGACTTATTGAAAAATTTAGTCTATCAAAAACAGGGAAAAAAAGTGTTGCTTTAATAGAATATTATAGAGGAATTGGCAAAAGGTTAGAAGTATATGATACTGTAAAAGGTACAACAGTAATATTGGATAAAAATATTAATCAAAATGATAAAGAGATTGAAATCGTTAGCTTTGCCTGGTTAAATGATAGTATTATAGCAATCTGTTTTAATAATCAATCCATTGGATATTTTGATACAGAAACAGGCAAATGTGTAAAAGAAATATCTCTTAATGATATTGGCACTTTACCTATTACCATGGTTTCATTAGAAAAAGATGAAAATATAATGTTACTATGCAATAATGCCAAATTATATCAAATAAATATGGAAGGTGGCATTATGGATGAAACAATTGATTTACCTGGTTTTTTGATAGATAATATTGAATATGCATCAGAAAATAAATATTTTCTAGTACAGAATGGAAAGAACTGTATATTTGGGTGTGATTATACTCAACAGGCATGGGTATTTAATGCTGAAACATTTAGTATCAGATATTATATTGACAATTATAAAGGATATAATTCTGCAAATAATCAAATTATTGTTAATGAATATAATAAAATAGGAACATACCCACTGTATACTACAGAACAATTATTACATAAAGCAAAATTATTTAGTTCATAACCTGGCATGTATGTGACGTTCACAAATGTAATCAAATAATAGTATATTGTAATTAAATATTCTTGCTTTCTCTTGCATAGTGCTATATATTTATAGTTAGGAACCAATTTTTAGATTAGAACTGGTAAAATAGATGAGGGAGGCACAGATATGGATTTAATAAATGCATTATCATATAAAACTAAAGAAAATATATATCCTGCAGATAAAGAGAATAATCCGCACACAGAAGTAAGGGAGTTATTTGCAAAGCTGGTAAGTGAAAAAAGGGATGAAGTTTTTTCAAAGATTTTAAGTGGAAATGAGGAACAAAGTTTCCAGACAGGAGCAGGTTCTTATACTGAAACTGAATGGAGAAAATTATTAATGGAAGTTGATGCTGCACAAGATAATCTGCGGGATGTTTATAAAGAAAAACATCCTGATGACATAGATAAAAAAAATCATTTTTATAATGGAAAGTGGTACTCTTCTATAGAACTGGCAGTTCTTTGGAAAAAAGAATCAGAAATATTATTCTCAGATAGCAGTGCTAAAAATGAGTGTGTATTTGACAGCGTAGAATATAATACAGAACAAGAATAACAATATTAAGGTGTATGTGATAAGCAGTCCATACATCTTTTTGCTTTTATAGTGTAACTTTTTTTTAATTTTATTGTTATATCTGTATATGGTAAAAAAGGATAAATTATTCTGGCATAAGGAGGTGGCATGCTTATTATAGACAATGAACTTTTACAACAACTGTATAATGCTTATGGAAAGGAGCTTTTGTTGTATATTTATTCACTATGCAGGAATTGGAATATGTCAGAAGATTTGCTTCAGGAAACTTTTGTGAAAGCATTGTTATCACTTCCAGAACAACATGCCAATATGCGGGCGTGGTTATATATGGTAGCAAGGAATTTATGTTTTAATGCACTGAAAAAAGAAAAGCGCCAGATACCTGTAGATAAAGATACCATGATGGCAAAATATGGACACCCGGATAACAGTACAGAAGATGTTTTGGAGAATTTAATCAGACAAGAGCAAAATCATAGGCTATACCATGCAATGATGAAGCTTCCGTTAATTAAACGTGAAGTTTTAGAACTGCAGTATTTTAGCAGGCTGCCATTAAAGGAAGTTGCAGCAATTTTACAGATTTCATCTGAAAATGCAAGGGTAATCAGCCACAGAGCAAAACGTGACCTTAGAAAATATTTGGAGGATGATGGCTATGAAATATAGTGAATTATTAATGTTATATAAAGAAGGCAGGTTAGATAAAGCATTACAGGAACAAGTGGAAGCAGATATTGAGCGGCAGGAGGCAATTAGCGGATATTTGTTTGAAAAGGAGGAACAGGCAGGCTTGGAAATATTGGCTAAGGACCTGGACACTGAAGGCAGCAGCACTGTTTTACAAGGTGGGGATAAATGGGAACAGGATAATATAAATCCTGATTTTACCAAAATGGTAAACCGTGCCATCCGCAGGTTTTTTTTTAAAGTGGGTGCATGTATTACTGCTGTTACACTGGCAGTTGTACTATTTATAATATTTCTTTTGCCAGCACTGGCAGATAGTTTTTATTATAACCCAGCAAAGTCTGTTGGAGAGCATGGAAACCAGCTAAGCCTTGACCTTGCTGTATATACAGAACTTTGTGTTCCAGAAAATAACAGGAGCAGTGCATCTGTGAAAGCGCATGGCTATGGCAGTTATGATATAATGCTTCAACAGGATTTTTCTTATAATGGTTTTTTTACAAACCTGGCTGGCAAAATTGAGAAAGGAACTTTAGACCTGTATGATGCAGATGCATTAAACTGTCCAATCCAGAATGTATTTGCATGGTTCCAGATGGAAGGAGACAGCTCTGGCTCACTTTCTAATTTAATTGATAAGAAAAAAAAGACAAATTACTGTGCAGCAGGAAATGCCAGAAGTGCAGCAGAAACGCTGCATGAACTGGACGAACATGCTATATATACAGCATATGTTACACTGGACAGGATGATGCCTTATGAAAAGTTTATGAAATATATAAACCAGATTAGCAAAGAAATCCAGTTTGATGGTGTATGGTGTGCTGTTTGTACAAAAAATGGGATTAAACCGTCTGGCTCTGAAAGGTTCTATGCAGAAAACCTTGGTTTTAATTGTACTCTGCTATCTTCACACAATCTGGACTGGGATAGAAAAAAGTATCCATATCTGCTGCTTTGGAATGAAACATCAGATGATGTACAGTTGACAGAAGAACTTGAAAACAATATGCAAAAAGAAGAATTTATGAAAATGCATTTTACAAGCATGCTGCGGTATATGGCAGACCAGGAACAGTTTCTTACAATGATGGGCAGACAGCCACAAAATTACCATGAAGCCGCTGATTATGTAGAAAAGAATGGTCTTGTGGTCTATGGTTTTGCGTGTATAGCTAAAAAAGATGCTGTTTTAAAGCTTGAACAACAAGATGAAATATATGAAATTTTCACACAGATTAAAAGGTAAAATTTTGTCAAGAAAAAAACTTGACAATATTTGGACATTATACTATACTACAGTTTGTGCCGGTGATTAAACCATTTATTTAACCTCATCAAGTAAGCCCTTTAAAATACATGCTTCTATGTTGCAGAAACATAAGTGGTGGGTAGGGACTGGCTTGTTTCAGTGGGAGTTTATACTCCCACTGAAAAGCTGCGGCAGCAGCTATGAGGTTGTTTTGTCAGTGGGCAAGTAGCGAAGCGGATTGCGAATATCCGCTTGACTGAAGGAGATAAATATGGCATTTGACAGTCTGACTGAAAAGTTGCAAAATGTTTTTAAAAACCTCCGCAGCAAGGGACGTCTTACAGAGGCAGATGTTAAATCTGCTTTAAAAGAGGTTAAAATGGCGTTGCTTGAGGCGGATGTGAATTTTAAAGTAGTAAAAAATTTTGTAAAAACTGTACAGGACAGGGCTGTAGGGCAGGATGTTATGAACAGCCTTACACCTGGACAAATGGTAGTAAAACTAGTTAATGAAGAGCTGGTTAATCTCATGGGCAGTGAAACTACAGAAATTAAATTAAAGCCTTCCAGTGAGATTTCAGTAATACTTATGTGTGGCCTGCAGGGTGCAGGCAAAACTACTACTACAGCTAAGATTGCAGGTAAGCTTAAGTCAAAGGGACGCAGGCCGTTGCTTGCAGCATGTGATATATACCGTCCTGCTGCTATAGAACAGTTACAAGTTAATGGCACAAAACAGGGTGTTGAAGTATTTTCAATGGGAACAAGCCATAAACCTGTAGATATAGCCAAAGCGGCAATAGAACATGCGTCTAAAAATAACTTTAATGTTGTTATACTGGATACCGCAGGACGTCTGCATATTGATGAAGATATGATGGCAGAGCTTATGGAGATAAAAGCTAATGTCAATATAGACCAGTCACTTCTTGTTGTGGATGCCATGACAGGACAGGATGCAGTTAATGTGGCTAAAGCATTTAATGAAAAGACAGGCATTGACGGAGTAATACTTACAAAACTTGATGGTGATACAAGAGGTGGTGCTGCACTTTCGATAAAAGCTGTTACAGGATGTCCAATACTTTATGTAGGTATGGGTGAGAAACTCTCAGACCTTGAACAGTTTTATCCCGACCGCATGGCATCACGTATACTTGGCATGGGGGATGTGCTTACTCTTATTGAAAAGGCAGAAGCAGAGCTTGACCAGGATAAGGCAAAGGAGATGGAACGCAAGTTCCGCAAGGCAGAGTTTGATTTTAATGATTTTCTTGACCAGATGGGGCAGATGAAGAAAATGGGCGGCATACAGAGTATTTTAAATATGCTTCCTGGAATGGGGCTTCCAAGTGATATAGAGATAGATGACGATATGTTTAAAGGCATAGAAGCGATAATTTACTCCATGACATACGAAGAAAGGGGAAACCCTTCCATAATAAACCCGTCAAGAAAAAGGCGTATTGCTAAGGGTGCAGGGGTTGATATATCAGAAGTGAATAAGCTTATGAAACAGTATGAGCAGTCAAAAAAAATGATGAAACAGATGTCAGGCATGATGTCAGGCAAAGGTAAGAAAAAAGGCAGGTTTAGTATGCCTAAGCTGCCTTTTGGATTATAGATTTTTTAATATTTTTAAGGAGGAAGATTAAAGATGGTTAAGATAAGATTAAGAAGGATGGGCAAGAAAAAGTCACCTTTCTATAGAATAATAGTAGCTGATTCAAGGTCTCCAAGAGATGGAAGGTTTATAGAAGAAATCGGTACTTATGACCCAAACCAGGACCCTAGTGTATTTAAGTTTAATGAGGAAAGCACAAAGAAGTGGCTTGCAAATGGTGCAAAACCAACTGAAACAGTGGCAAAGCTTTTAAAACAGGCTGGCATAATGTAATAATATTGCAATGGTTTTTACTGTATTAATGTATTGCTAAGGGACTTTCTGTTAAGCAGGTTGT
>DKXQ01000249.1 GCA_002493085.1 Lachnoclostridium sp. UBA7122 | reverse complement strand
TCATATTTCATTTGACACTATCATAATCATCGACTAATAGTCTGATTATAGCACAATATATTTTTTCTCTCAAGAATCTTAATAGTATAAAAAATTTGCCTCTATGTAGTAAATCGTTTATAATGTAGAAAAAAGTAAACCACGAAAGGAATCGAAATGATACTTTGTATTGCAATAGCTCCATGCAGAGTCTGAGGAGGCTGCATGGAGAAACAGCACAGTGCTGATATCCCCAGACTTTGCTTCTGTTTTAAAAATGAACTAAAACGAAAAGGAGCAAAGAAATGAAACCTATTAAAAAAAATGTATTCTTTGAGTTAAGAGATTTTTATATCCTATGGAGTACCCAGAGTGTATCTCAGCTCGGTAGCAGCATTACAACATTTGCACTCGCTTTATGGCTGTACGAAAAGACAGGTTCTTCATTAAGCACCGCGACGCTTTCCATATGCTCTTATGCACCATATATATTAATGAGCATATTTGCTGGAGCCTTGACAGACCAATTCAACAAAAAGAATACGATGCTTGGTTGCGACATGTTCGCGGTAATATGTACGATAACTGTACTTGTATTATTTAGAACAAATCGTTTGATGGTATGGCATTTATATGTTCTAAATGCCATTTCAGGATTAATGAACACGGTACAACAGCCTGCTTCAGAGGTTGCCATGACACTTATCATTCCTGAAAAATATTATCAAAAGACAAGTGGGCTTCGCTCTTTATCAAGATCGCTTATATCCATATTGAATCCTTTAATTGCTACGGCATTGTACTCATTTGCGGGGCTCAATGGTGTCATAGCAATTGATATCGGAAGCTTTATTGTCGCATTTGTACCACTACTGTTTTTTATTAAAATTCCAGAAAGCAAGAGCGATAAGAAAGAAAATATGCTCGGTCTAATAAAAGAAGGGCTTACATTTTTGAAGGAAACTCCACTAATTATGACACTGATACTATTTATGTCAGGTGTTAATCTGGTAGCTTCCGCTTTTGATGCGACTTTGCCCGGTTATGTGCTTCCTAATCCGAAAGGCGGTTCATCCGTTTTAGGAATTGTTACATCTTGTTCCGGTGTTGCTATGATTATTGGTAGTCTGATTGTTTCCGCATTACCAAAACCAAAAGACCGGATAAAAGTCATTTATCTGACTATGCTGTTTTCGCTGGGAACTGAAAATTTTTTGTTGGCATTTTCCAGAGAGCCGGCATTATGGTGCATTGGGCAGATTATCGGGTGGATTCTCGTGCCAATTATGGATGCAAATTTGGATGTAATTCTCAGAAGCACCATTCCGGTGGAATTACAGGGGCGTGTCTATGCATGCCGTAATACGCTTCAATTTTTTACTATTCCTATCGGATTGTTTTTAGGCGGTTTTATGGTAGACAATGTATGCGAACCAGTTATGAGAATATATGGCAATTTCCCTATCTTAAAAACCCTTTTTGGCGCGGGCAAGAGTTCTGGTGCTGCACTTATGATGTTTTTGCTTGGTGTAAGTGGAAGCTTATTATGCTTCATCACAGGCAAAAGATTGAAGAAGTACCAATATAATGAAAAATAAGTTTCTAATGGGCAGAGCCAGTTTATGGTTCTGCCCTGGGAACTATCCCAATTAAATAGTACCAGCACCATGTTCTTTAGTGGCAAAAAAGTCTAAAATACTATGGATTCCCAAAAGCACATTCTCATCATCAATAGCTGGTCTTCTATTAGTGTTATGGCTATATACTGCTTTATGAATGTTATAACAGTTCATATGATGCAAAAGAGTACAAGCTGTGCTATAAGCTGTATCTATATTCCCTTCCCCCCACCGACTAAAATAATTGCACCCTTTTTAGATTTTATAATGGGTTTTTCTTTTCTAAAAAATCTGGCACAAAAAAATGTTTGTAACCTACTTCCGACATCTAATAACCTTCCCGTTAATTCCAAAAAATAAAGCGGTGAAGCAATCAAAATATTATCACATTCTTGTATGTATTGATATATCTCCTGCATTTCATCATTTATCGCACATCCATTATTCTCCCAGCAATATCTACAATCAAGGCATGGTGAAATGTCACATCTGTAAGTATCTACAACTCTATATTCCCCTGCAATTTTTCCAGTAATTCTATCAATCAGGCTGACCGTATTGCCTTTTTCTCTTGGAGAGCCGTTTAGTATTAAAGTTTTTGTCATGCTTAACTCCGTCTCGCACTTTTAAATCTATTCATATCGTATTTCCTTACAACCAACAGTATTATTATCTTTAGATTCTAATTTAATTTATCCTCTATTTTCTTAACTTCTGATTCGCTAAGTTTTATCCAACGCTCACTAGGTTCCAATAAATCATTACCCTTAGTCACCCATAACTCTGCAATTTTCAAGTAACATAACAACCTTTCATCACTTGCCTCTGTAATATAATAAGACTTACCTTTCTCATCAATAACATATAGTACTGCCTCAGTCCCCCAAGCTTTTGAATACTCAATGTATACTTGGTATACATAGTCAATCGTAGTATTGCCATCATGAACTTCGTCTGAAACATAAATAGCCTCAACATTAGGAAAACCACCTTTATCCTTAGCTAATTCCTTGCATGCCTCAAGCACATACTTATTTCCTTTATTAACATTTATAATTGACAATACTAACGCAAACAACAACGCTAAACCAACTATCCCAGTAACGATTAGTAGTACTTTCTTTTTCTTTGCTTTCCTTTTTCCGCCATTTTCTGGATTATAACCACAATTCGGACATTCTCCTTGTTCAATTGTGTTTCCACATTCCGGACATTTGATTAAAGTCATCTTTCTCTCTCCTTTTCTTTTGTACAAATTATGAAACGAATTTATCCTACCCCAATATTTTCCTTCCTCAGCATTGGTAGCCAAAATTGAACAAAAAACACGTCTCAATGGTATTATCTCTTTCCCATAAAAATTTAGCTTTCTGTTTCTATCTCTTTTAGCGATGCTCCGTTTCTATCTTTCCATGCATTCCTACCATTAATACTATATCCTACAACTATTGCAGCTGCAAGTGACGGACTTGTGAATATCCAGTCTTGTGTAAAAGTAAAATCCTTATCGACAATACCTTTATCAAATAGTAATTGGCGTTTATCCATAACAGACTTTGATAATGAAGATGTTACATTTTCAGCAATTCTTGAGCCTTCTAATATTACAAACCCCTCTGAGACAGGTTTGCCACTTGCTTTATCCTGCAAAGTAAAGAGTACACTATTTCTATTGTTTTCTCTATTCACAGGAGGTTCCAAAATTTTATGCCCTAATACCCCTAAGATTAAACTCATATTGTCAATGAACTCATCCATTTCTGCACGATCCATTTCAGATATTGATGTTTCTGCTGGTACATTGCTATTTATCACTTCATATCTTTTAGAAGCTTTCGCCATGATATAAAGATGCTTTTCCAGATACTTTATATGTGCTTTATTCAAATTATTATCTTTACTAATAAACACCACACATTCTGTCCAAAAATCTTTTTCGGACAGATGTTGTTTCAGCCTGTTTAATATATTTTCTGCTTCCCCTATATACACTTGTTCTGCATCTGTTTCATCATTACGTCCGAAAAGGAAGTATACACCTGTATTGCTTAAATCTTTCCTGTCAGAGCACTGATTGATATATGTACGCGGTATCTTATATGCTTTACCAGTCCAATTTGAAAGTTCACTAATCCATCTTCCGTCTGCTTGTCCATCAATTAAAAATTGTCGAATTGTTTTTCCTCTCATAATACTATCTCCATTTATTATATCTCATATTACTCATTTATTGCTCTTTATCTCAGTTTCCAGTTTTTGCAAATTATTTAAACTTACTGTTTCCAGTATGTAACTGCTGTACTGCCAGTCGCCTAAGTGCTATCATACGCTCTTTTTCATTTTTCCCTGAATCAAAACTCATTTGTGCAACTTTTATACTGTCTTCTGCCTGTGAGAGGCGATAACTCGACAAATCTTGCTTTCTGCTATCCACTAATAACCACACCTTCCTTATCAACATTATCGTAAAATGGCAATGCCCCCAACCAGTACTTAAAATGCTCCTCGTTCTTCACAATAACACTAATGTCAACTTCATATTCCATGAAAAAGTCAAATGCAACATCATATAACTTATACTCTATTAGCTTTATTCTATCCTCATCAAGAGAAGTCAGAACCATAACATCTATATCAGAATTTGAGTCAAAATCGCCTCTCGCATACGAACCATATACAATTATTTTACATAAATCCTCGCCCAATATTTTTTTTACTTCTTGCGAAAAAAGATACATCACATTTTGAATTTGTTCTGGCACAAGCTCACCTCCCTACGTATCTGTATGCATGTGGTCAGTGTAATATCTTTTCATTTATATTAGTAGTATATCACACCATTTCCTAAACATCTACTAAGATTTTGTGCCCGTTTTGTATTCGTTCTACCAAAAAGCTTTGTTACTTCAGTAACCTCTTTCACCTTGTATTCCATGCTCACAAGTTCTGCGAAAAAACACTTTATCCCCTTGCATGCTTGAATTTATCTATTCCGCCAAGCGAGAAAATAAATTGGGAAGTCGATCATCATAATAGTTAATCACTTTTTCTACACTCTTTCCTTGGTCAATTTCAGCAATGAAACCACCATATTCATTTTGCTTTAATAAAGCACATCTTCCTGATGGTTCAAAAACATATGCTAATGGAATTTCGCCAGCAAAATGAGAACACCCAATAACATATACTTCATTTTCAATAGCTCGTGCCTTTGCCAATGAAGTCCATTGTTCAAACTGTAAATTATGATACATTCCTGTTCCGATTATATTAATCAATAAAACCGGATTATCTAAACACATAACCCTTGCCACCTCTGGAAAATGTATTTCATAGCAGATTGGTATTCCAACCTTTCCAAATTTAGTATTTACGCAAGTAATTTCTTCCCCATTCCGTTTTCCTTTTTGCCTTTCTCCTTTAGTCAAAATACACTTAGTATATTTATCAACGATTTTACCATTATCTATGACTAGTGCTTTTTGCTGTCCATTACTGTCTAAATCCTTGAATCCAGTAATAACATACTTTCCTTTTTCTTTTATAATATCAATTGCTTCCTGTAAAACATTACTATCTAAAAAACCTTCCAGAAAATGTAAAGTTCTGCGTCGTTTTGTGATAAGAAAAAATTTAATTCTTGTATACTGTTATCTTGTTGAGGAACAGCTAACAAAACATTCAAAATCATTTCCTCCTTACTGTATTCACCAAATCCCAATTGGATTTTTACAAAATCCAAGGAATTTAATATAAGAAACCGCAACCTCTTAATTTCTCAAGGAATTGCGGTGCTTGTTTTTATTATTTGGCTCTAGTCTAAAATCTAAAGATTACTCAATGATACTAGACACACGACCGGAACACTGTACGTCCGCCCTTACGGTCATTCGGTGTGTTTTCACTGGTTGTAAATAACAAAAAATCAAAATTGGCTCCCGCACCTTTTCCCAGTAAGATTTCCTAACAGCCTTGCTGCATTTTTTTTCGTATCTGCGACAATCTCTTCCCGAGTCATATTTGCATGTCGTAATGAATTGTACTCGCGAATCCGTCTAATATCATCCACATCAAAGCGTTCGCTCAAAACTGGTCTATTCATACTCATCATCCTCACTTTCTAACAAAACTGTTGGTGGATATATCAGCAAATCCTTATATCCTTCCATTGTAGTAATCACTTTGACACCTCGCACAGTCCTAACATTTACAATATGTTTAAAATTCCAAGAAGTTATAATATCACATCCTGCAAGTATTGCCGCCGCTATATGTTGACAATCATCAAAACTCTTCTGTTTCAATATTCCAAAATCAATAAATTTTTCAGCTAACTCTACCGTATCTTCATCTGTTTCAATTATATTATAATCTATTTGCTTCAAGGAATCCATTAAAATACGTAATTTTTCCTCGTTACAAGCACTAATCTCACTAATTACAATATCAGATATATAAACTTCATATACACCTTCTCTAAGCAATTCCTACAAACGTAATGTATCTTCCATTTTCTCTGGTGCATCCAACTGGTACAAATAACTTATTACAGAAGTATCCAAGTATACTTTATATCGTTTCATTACTATACCTCCATTACAATTCAAAAAGAAATGATAACTGATATGATTTCAGCATACCTTTTTGCCTGCTTTTATTATAACCAATTATATTTATTTTCTCAATAGTGATTTTAGTTTCTGATTTGTATTCTTTTATTCACTTATTTTACAAAGTATGAAAATTACTCTTTTTTGGCAAAAATATATCAAATGTATATCATGTAATTTGTTCGAATGTTTATCTAAGAAAATTATAAAATAGGATGAATGGTATGTAAATAAAAGATATTAAAATTTGATAAATGACACATTGTTCTGTTTTAAATCTACCCAATCCTTTTTTAAAGATGTTTCTGGCAATATTTCATATCCAAATATCCATAGTTCTTCGAATTTATCCTCATCATTCTTAAAACTCTCTGCATAATCTTGCATTTTTTTTACTGCTTTAGAATCTCCTCTACTTTCATAATATTTAAATCCCAAAGTAAGTAAAATACAATCGTCGGTTTTAATAATCTTGTCTACTTCCATTTCCTCTATTTCGAATGAATATTTTATTGCAAAATATATAGCATAGCTTACCGCTTCATACTTTAACTTTAAAAAATATTCTTTAAAAATTAGGTTTGAGATACTCTTAATATCATTGACACTTGTTTCGCATGGTTCAAAAATATATTTTTCTAACAACGGTACCATATACGGATATATCAACGCCAACATGAAAACTTCTTGTTGCTCATATATTTTTGCATTTTCTGTTAATTCTAATCCACTTAATACTTTAATTGCATACTTTAATACAGCGGCGTTATTTTTTTCTTTTCTAGCCGTTTCGATAGCAAAATCAATATAAGCTCTACAATTTTTATAGTCAACTTTATTGTAATTTGTTAACAATGCAATAGAATTAATTTTTCTTGCCCACTGTTCAACGGAAGCCAATGGCAACTTTTCTATTCGAGTTTTCTTATGATTAAGTGATAAATCAAACTGTCTTAATTCATTTTGTAAATCCACTAAAAATTCACTTGCCTTTAATTCATCCTCTACATAACATGTATAATCATCTATATTTCTGATATATTTCCATCCCCTGTCAACCAAGTTATTATCTATAACGCACAAAATTAATTCTGAAACTATATTTGAGGAATGAGGTCCGATTAATAGTCCGTGTGTTTCCTGATCTTTTGTATTTTGTAAACAAGAATCAATCTCATTATACCAATTTCCTCTTCTATTTGCTTTAGCTTTTGTTTTTCCGACTAATGCCCATGTGACAGAATGTGTATATATACTTGGAAAACATTTTGAAATATCCGCTTTAACCATGTATTTCATTCCAATACTTAGTTCTGGATCAGGCGTTCCATCTACCTTCCAATTTGAATAATTCATTTCAAATAAATTATTTTTATCATACATCTTTCTAATATGTATTCTACTTACCTTATATTTCTGGTTGACAGTATTATCAGAAAAATGTTTATGAAGTTTATCCCAATTATTTGCTAAACACTCACACAATCGTTGATAAGACATTGGTGTCGGTATTCCCATTTGACGAGGTACATTCACATTTCTTATACTTTCATAATAGACATATCTATATGCTTTCTTTTTAAAACCATTAGTCCTCGTTAAACAATAATCATAAAACTTTTTTGAAGTAAAACATGGCGGTAGTTTATCTGTAAACATTCCATATCCTAATAATCCCTGATACAAACTATTCTTATCTATTTCATCAATATAATCTACATATGATTTCATTTTTTCATTCTCCTATTATTCAATTATTGAATAACTTCATTGTTTATAAATCTTTGTTACTATAATAAATCCAAAAAACATCTTTTATAAGAATATCTATAGTATCTTTCGCCTAAATACACATTTATTGCTCTAAGCATAACACATACTATACAATTTGCCACGGGAAATGTGGAGCATAGCAACCACCACGTCCCACGTTTCTTATCGCTAGACATAAGAAACCGCAACCCCTTGATTTCTCAAGGAATTGCGGTGCTTATTTTACTTATTTAGCTCTAAATCTAAAGATTACTCGATGATACTAGCAACACGACCTGAACCTACTATTCTACCACTCTCACGGCATTTGAATAACGTTTTTTGTGGTATTTTCTATGCTTTTTGTTGCGGAGGACATCGTATATTCGTTGTTTTTATGTGATGCGTTTCTATTTGCATAATTTCTTGGCACCGTTTTGGCACCAAAATAATTTTCTCCTTAATGTTCTTTATACATGATGCTAGCACCATGTATAAAGAACATTAACAAAGAAAATATCAATTCATTGTTTTCCACCACTCTAATCAACAAACCCGAAATTAGCCCCAAATAATAGGCACTGATTTTACATATTCTGCATTAGCAATCTAGTCTATCATGAATGCGGCTATATTTTCTTTGGAAACTCCATTTTGATTTTCACATCGCCGTAACTAACCTTTGGCTTCACAATAGACTGTTTACCCATTGAAGTCATAAACCGGACGATTGTCTAATCTAACTGAAATTGTTTTAACAGTTCAGAAATTGCAAGCAATTCCTTTTTCATATCAGGGAAAAGTATTCCTGCTACAATTCCCGGCATAATCGTGCCAAAACTCTTTTTATCTTTTTCAAATGGGATACTCGGTGTCCCCTAATCAATCAACCATTTGACACCCATTGCTTCCATAGCTTTCAACAGAACCTTGTGACCGTCTAATATCGCTCTGTCTTGATACTTTTTCATGGAAATGCCAACACACCACGCGACAGCCTCTGCTCCCTGCAAGACCGCCTTTACTGATTCGTAGTCGGAAAGTCCTCCTTTCACTTTGGTCAAATTGCCATTGGTAATGTTAAGCTTTTCAGGATTTCTCAAATATGCTGCCACCTGATAACCTTTTAATGATTTCACGCTTCTTATGCCAAAGTTTTCACAGTAACACCAAATATTATTTGCGCCAATATCCATTGCTTAACACATAGCCTCGACTTCTCAAAATGTTAGCAATAGCAGTTTTATCTTCTTTTGAGGTGTTGAGATTTTTATGCCTATTTATTAAGTCTCCATCGCCGCGAGAAGAAAATTTAGCCATTCGATCTGAATTCGCCTGAACAACTGTACGGTAATTGCTACGTTGTTCGCGATCTTGTGCTCTTTTTGTTTCCTCATCAAATTTTTTTTTCATACTATCAAAAAAGCCCATAATAATTACCAATATCCTTTCAAATTATTCTGCAGTCCCTGCTTTAAATAGTTCTACATTGCAAACTTGCATAAACAAAAGGCTTTAAGTCCATGTAATGGAGCAGTACCATATTGGTTCTACGCTGTGAACTTTTTAATGTAGCAACTTAGAAATTGCCTAATTCAAGCATATAGAAGTTTTAATGCATGTAGACCACTTTTTCATGGGGATCAAAGATTATTGTAGATATCCTCTATCCCGAAGAACCATTTTAACAGCTGAAAAGCGATCTCTTTTTTCTTGACCGCACCAAGAGCTTTTAGTTTCTTCCTTTAATTTATCGTATTCTCGTTTAAGGTTATTATCACTCATTTCCTCATATTCACTTTTGTAGTTTTGCAAAACTTGACCCTTTGCTGCCATTGAGCCAGCTACTTCACCTAAAAAATCTAAAAATCCCATATGTACTTCTCTCCTGATTTTTTATTATTTGTAAGTTGCACCACAGCTTGTACATTTACCTTTGAATACAGTATTTTTGCCACAGTTATAACAGTATTTTCCTTGACCACCTTTACCTTGGTTAGGCGGAGCTATCATTTTGTAACCACATTTGGTACATTCTCGTCCCGTAGGGGTTTGAAAAAAAGTTGCTTTTCCACATTTTGGACACATCATTCCTGCCATAGTATTTTACCTCCTTGCAAAGTTTATAAGCATGTATATGTATGTATATGTATGTGTATTACTATAGCTGAATCTGCTTGTCAAGGGATATATTCCAAATTAAACTTACACACAAATTTATTAACATGAAATATAATTGAAATCCTTAATTTGACAAACATAATATCAATTACTTCTTGTAAAACATTACTGTCCCAAAAACCTTCCGGGAAAATATAAAGGTCTGCATTATCTTGCAATAAAAAAATCTGCATCTACAAAAAATCTTTTTTACCCCCGCTCTTGACAAAGAGCCACCGTTTTGGCACCGCTTACAACTTTTTTACTGTTGCAAAGTTTCAAAAAGGGCTTCCCGATTTCTCGGAAAGCCCCATAAAATCTAGCTTTTTACTGATTACTCGATGATTGTAGCCACACGACCAGAACCAACTGTACGACCACCCTCACGGTTCGTAGGGAACATAATTATAATGCTTTTTCATACATTTTATTGGATTTTGTAATCATATTCTCCTATTTTAGCTATATTATTTGAGGTATTCAAATCTTTTAGAACCAAAATAGAACCACAAAGCATTTGCATTGAAACTATATATTAGCATCAATCCATGCTTCCAATGAATCTTTTCGCTTGGATACCACCTGAATACCTAAGTTTGCAATTTCGCTACTTGTGCTCTCTGTTATTTTTACTGCTACAACAGGTTTGTTAATGTCAACAGCAAAACGAATTTCTTCTATTGACATTCCATTGTTATTTGCCGGGCGATTAGAACATACTACTACATTAGCATACTTAATTTGACGTTGAATTTGCGGATCGACATTATATCGCCTATCAACGCTGTCAAACGGGTCACTGCTCGGAACTGAATAATCTCGCACCTTAAATTTTGTCCGATCCAATAAAGCACTTAACTCTGCATAGTCATCGTTGTTCCAACGATGTGGAATAAAAACATTAATCATTTCTCTTTTCTCCTTTTCTCTTATTATGATTTATATTGTATTTTTATTTACTAATTTCCAATAATGCTGTCCTTGCGCAGTTAGCTTACATGACTTATGGTAAATTGCTGCGTAATACATATGCTCCGCATCTACTGGTATCACTAAATTCAGTTTTACAAATCTCTGTAAAATTGCAAATATATCTTCATGCTCTTTGTTTACTTCCTTAGTATCTGCCTCATGTTTATCCGGTTCATATGTCGGATCAAGCGGGTACTCATCATACTGTGTTGGAAAAAACTCCGTTATTCTGCGAAGTTCTGCTATCGGAATAGGCGGTGCATTCTTTCTCAAAGAAACAAAGCTATTAATATTTGCTTTGAATAATGGTCTTTGTTCATCCCATGCCCCCAAAGAACGGTCAATGTAAGAGTATATACTCCCTGGCGACACTTCACCAACTAGGTTCATTGCTCCACCATACAAAGCCTCAACTAACAGCGATGTAAAAATGCCTCGTCCATTTTCTTCTGTAGCGTATTCTGATTCCCCACAGGCAGCTAGAATTGTTGTTCCTTTATGCAATATTGAATAATTTTCCATTACATGAGGATTTGCAATTGCTCCACAAAAACAACTATCTAAAATAATTATTTTATTTTGTGCTTTTGATTGTGATACAAAACCCATTATATCATTAAGAGCCACACCCTCATCAGGACGTTCGATTTCACTGGTACACAAATATCCACCCAATTCATCAAAAGAACCATGTCCCGAAAAATAAAATACTGCTATCTCCGATTCACTTTTAAATAAGCTCTCAACAGCATCTTTCAATTCGCTCCGTTTTATGTAGGATGCCTCGCTAGTGGAACACATGAGCTTTACTTCAAAATTTAGTGTTCCATCTCCATTTCTTTCCAAAGCTGCTTTAACATCATTGGCATCATTGACACAACCATGTAAATCTTTAATATGCTCGTATGCATCTATTCCTACGCACAAAGCCTTTCTCATATAAATATCATCTCCTATATTCTTTTTTGATATTCCGTCTAATTCTTCTTAGGCGGCTTTACTGGTGGCATCGGTGGTTTGGAAGATGTCGGTGGTAAACTAAACCCTCTCTTTTCCCCACTGTTATTAGGTTTATTACCTTGTCCATTCCCACTTGTATTACTACTCTTTCTTTCTCCCATACTTTCCTCCTAGAAGTTATTCTCAAAATAGTCATCTGTTTTTTTATCTGCTTTTTTCTTAAA
>DKXQ01000160.1 GCA_002493085.1 Lachnoclostridium sp. UBA7122 | reverse complement strand
TTACAGTTATTTCTCTACTCTATTGAATGATAGATGAGGTGAAATAAATTGAAAATTGCTTTAATAGATGATGAAAAAGAATGTCTGGATAAACTAACAGAATTATGTCATAGCTTTGGCATATACCACAACTGCCAGATGGAAATTGTTTCTTTCACTAATGGAGAAGATTTTTTAAATGCATTTAACAACAATAGGTTTTCTGTTGTATTTATGGATATTTACATGAATGGAATAGATGGTATTGATGCTGCTATGAAAATGCGGAAACAGGACAGCAAATGTATACTTATATTCCTGACCTCCAGTATGGAATTCATGCCAGATGCTTTTTCCTGCCATGCTTTTGAATACATCACTAAACCTTTTTCTTCAGAGCGTATTGCAAGTGTCCTGGCGGATGTTTTGAAAGTCCTGCCATCACAGTCAAAGTACATAGAGGTTTTAAGTGACAGAAAAACCGTCCAGATATTTCTTGATGATATAGTCTCTGTTGTTACAGATGCGCATTATCTTCAAATTACCCTTACAAATGGCATGACATTACGCAGCCGTATGACTATGCGGGAGTTTATAGAAAAAACTGGAAAGGACGTGCGTTTTATCACTGTCAACAAGGGGATTGCCATAAATGCTGACTATATTCTTGATTTTGAAAACAAATGCTGTATACTGGAAGGCGGTACAAGTTTTCCAGTCCGTGTACGCGATTATTTAAAAATTGAACAGGCAGTACAGGACTATCATTTTAATAAAATACGAAGCAGCCAGCGGCATGGAAAGGAGCATTAACTATGGATATTGGTAAATGGCTGTCTGCACTGCCACAATTTTTAATTCTGCTGCCTGCTGCAGCATCCTGCTATTTCGCAGCAAAAAACAAGATGAAATACTCACCATTAAAAACTGCTGCCCTGTGTATATTAGTACTGTTACCTTATTCACTTCTCACATCATGGATTTGTGTGTTATGGCAGCTTGATATAAATATTATACTTATCCCATCTATATGTCTGTTTTTCTTTTTATACCGTAAGACGGTAACTGTCAGCCTGCCAGGATGCCTTGCTATTTATGTAGGAGTGTGTGCTATACAGACATTTCCCGCACAATTTGCCTATGCATTTGACTCATATCTGCACCCAGATTCTTCAGCTGCCTGTTTTTCAACTGAAGCTGCCTTGTTCCAGCTTCTGCTTTCCTGTCTGGTTGTAGCCGCTTTTGCATATCCGGCATGCCAGTATTTTTCATGGGCTATTGATAATCTGGATTTCCCAAAGATATGGTATTCAACAGTAGTAATGTCACTCGTTTTTTTAATCTTTAACATACTGTCTGTACCACAATCCTATGCTACACTGCATACTGGACGGCTATACTATCTTTTCCCACTGCTGGAAGCCTGCTCACTGGTACTTCTTACAGCTATCTATGTGTTTTTTTTCCAGGGGGCAAGGCTTATACTAAGACATGCAGAGCTTAAGGAACGCTCCCAGCTTCTTGAAATGCAAGTCCGCCAGTACAACACACTGCAAGAATATATGTGCCAGACCACAAGACTCCGCCACGATTTCAAACACTCTGTACACATACTGGCTGTCCTTGCAGAAAAGGGCGATATAGACAGTATAAATGCATATCTTAAAGAATATGAAACCAGGCTGGACAGACATGCACATATAAATTACTGTTCAAATGCTGCACTGGACGCACTGTTTAATTACTATCATGAAATGGCTGTTTCTGCAAAAGTTGATGCCAGATGGAATATAGAGCTGCCAGAGCCAATAACAGAACAAGTGCTTGATATGGCATCCCTGTTTGGCAACCTGATGGAAAACGCTATCGCAGGATGCCTTGGAATACCAGAAGAAGCACGGTATTTTTGCCTGACTACAGAAGTCCGCCATGGAAACAGGCTGTATATTGTCTCTACCAACAGTTTTGACGGACATGTACGGAAAACAAATGATGAATACCATTCAACAAAACACAGCGGCAAGGGAACAGGACTTGCTTCCATAACCGCTGTTGCAATAAAGTATAATGGTTCAGTACGGATTTCCAATAGTAACAAAGAATTTTTTGTAGATGTAATGTTAAAAATATAAAACAGTCAGTTCCAGTATTTATCTAACTGTTTCTCATTCAGGGACTTAATAAAACGGGATTTATAAGCTAAAAATTCTTCAAGGTCCATAAGGATATGGTACAGGATTGCCCTGCTTTCAAAATCTGTTCTTGTTATTGGCATTTCCTGTGCTGCCATGCTGTCAAAAATAGAATTTAACCTGTCCATCTGTTTTGATGGCTCATTAAGCTCAATAACATAATCTGCTAAATACAACATATAATTTGCTACTATTACCGCCTGTTCTGGTATACTCTGGATTTTTTTCATTTCAAAATAAAGGTCATGAAGTATGCGGCACTGTCCCTGTCTCATTTCAAAATAATCTATGTAATATCCAGGATGGGACTGGAATGTATTTTCCTGGAATTCATATGCTTCTTTTAGAAATTCATGCAGTTCTTCCTCCAGTTTACAAATACCATCCAAAGCCTCTTTCCCAATTTCCCCATCTGACAGATAATCCGCCAGATTGCGTATGGCAGACTGTAATCTGCCCTCTGTATAACGCATATCCGCAATAATATCTTTTTCCCTGTTGTGGTTATCATGGAACAAATTTAAAAACAGTGCAATACTTACGCCAATAACTACCAGCAAAAATTCATTCCATATAGATGCAACAGTAAAATTATGACTGGTCAGCAGATGCGCCCCAATTACTGAATTAACAGATATAGTTGCCCTAAGTCCCATTGTTTCAGATAAAAATACTATAATAAAGATAAACACACCATAAGAAAACCAGATGCTGTCTATATGTGCAAATGCTATCCAGGCAGTAATTACTGAAACCAGGAAAGTCACAAGCCGGAATACAGAAAGTTTTACTGTCTCCCATTTTGTAGTCATAAGTGTCAGAAGTGTAATTGTCCCCGCTGAAATTGCGTAATCAAGCTGAAGATTTTGTGCAATGCCAATCGCAAGGCTGCTGCCAGCCGCAATTTTAACTGTAAGAATAAGCCGTTTTTTTAATCTTTTCCATTTTTTCATACCTGTCACCTTTTCCTCTGTTACTTAAAAGCTGCATTTACCAGTGTTTCCAAAATATCATATGTAACGCTGCCAGCCTGGTTATAAGTAATAATCCCGTTCCTGTCCAGCACAATTGTCTGTGGCAGCATCGTTGAACCTCCAAGAGAAGCAATAGTTTTTCCATCTTTGTCAATAGCAAATGGAAATGTATAATTAAATCCTGACAGATATTTATCTACATCATCTGTAACCAGATCTGAATGGATTGCAAGTATTGCAACATCATCCGGATGTGCCTGGTGCAGTTTTTCAAAATATGGAAGCTCATTTACACAGGGTGTACACCATGTTGCCCACAAATTCAGGACAACAACTTTGCCCTGGTACTCATCCAGATGAAAATTTTTACCATCAACAGTAACAAGCGTAAAATCAGCAGCCCTCTGTCCTTTTTCATATCCATAGCTGGTATTAGCAGGTACTACAGGTTCTCTCTGTCCAGGCATAAGATTGCTAAATGCCAGCACTGTGCAAAGAAGTGCTGCCATAATACATACCGCTATCGTTTTGCCACGTTTTGTAATTATCTTTAACTTTCCTGTATTTTCTTGTAATCCCTCTCCGCCCATAATTACACAATTGCCAGCCTGGAAAGTTATAGCATGCTGGCTACATTCACTAATGCACTTGCCACACTGTATACATTCATGGTCTCCAGCATTTCTTGTGTCCATCGGGCATAAAGCAGTACACCTTCCACAACTTGTACATTTATCACTGTTTACATGTATACCAGTAAGTGCAAAACGGTTAAACAGGCTGTAGATAGCCCCAAGCGGACACAAAAACCGGCAAAACGCACGGTAAATAAATACGCTTATACACAAAACCAGAATAAGTATTATCCATTTTCTTGTAAATAAAATACCAAGCATCTGAAATTTATCTGCATTTGCCGGGTGAACCAGCAGTGGTACTGCACCTCCTAAAGTACCTGCTGGACATATGTATTTGCAAAAAGCGGGCAGCGGTATTTTTTGCAGGCCATACCATATAGGAATTACAACTACAAATACAACAAGAACAATATATTTAAGATACGATAAAATATGGGTAATCTTGTTCTTTGCAAGCTTTGGGGCTGGTATTTTATAAATAAGTTCCTGTACAAGACCAGCAGGACAAAGCCACCCACAGATTGTCCGTCCAAAAGTAATTCCAAATATAAGAAGTATGCCAATAATATAATATGGCGCTCTGTTTGTACCAGATGCAAGTGCATTTTGTAATGCCCCAAGCGGACATGCACCTGTTGCCCCAGGACATGAATAGCAATTCAGCCCAGGAACACATACTGCCTTAGTATTTCCTATGTAAATATCACCCTTAATATATCCTTTTAAATGTGCGTTATATAAGAGAGCAGCATAAAGCTGTATAAGTTTTCTGTTTCTTTCTTTTTTCACTGCAAATTTTCTCCCTAACCCAGACCAATACATTCTGTACAGATATTAATTGCTTTAATTAATACATCATTAAGCCCTCCATTCCAGATGCCAGCAGCAATTAATATAAACCCTGCCAGATATAGAAATATATATATCTTTAAGGGCAAATGCATTTTTGTTTTTTTTAATTCAATACTCTTTAATGCCAGTTCTGCACCTATATGCTTTTTTCCAGCCGGCACATGCCATATTGCAGCAAGGACAATAAAAACAAATAGTAATAATATTGGAACAAGAAAGTGTCCCAGTCCTTTTTTTGCAATGTCCCTGCTGTAAATTATTCCGCCTGTCCCACTGGAATAAATTAACAGTGTCTCTATAATTAATCCAGTGCATATCAATATAACCATAAAAGCTATAATAGCTGGCAATTTCTTTTTTAATATATAGATAAACCTCATACATCTAGTCCTTTACTACTGTAACATTCAGTTTACAGCCATTTTCCTCTGCTATATATTCCTTTGAAGTATCATAGCTGTATCCATCTGGCACTTTTACAACTTGTATATGATATGGATATGCTGCGCCAGAGTACTGGGCAGTTCCATGTTTATCAGATACAACAGCCATGCAGGAAGAATCATCACAGAAATTAACAATACATCCCTGTACAGCTTCTTTGTCCTGGTCTGTAATTACCACTGTATATACAGTATTTTCTGTACTGTCTGTCTGTGTATCTGTTGCTGTATCTGACGTGTGTCCTGGACCTTTTTCACTACTATCTGTTTCTGTTCCACATCCAGAAAACAGCACAACAGCCAACACCAGCATTTGCATAAATATAATTATCTTTTTCACTTTTACCTCCATTTACCTAATGCAGTTTCAGTCCTTTAATATTTTGCTGCTAGTATAGTTATCTCCTATTACAGCATCAAAAAGCCTTGTAAATGATTCTGTAGACAGCGCTGAACCCTCACCATAATAAACAATAGTGCCAAAACGGTCAACTAGCAGAGTAACTGGGATACTATACTCTGTATAGATATTGCTAAGCCTTGTTTCTGGGTTAATCCCTGTCTCTGCATCATTCGCTACTGCAAAAGTCATATTGTGTTCTTTTACATATTTTTTTAGTACATCATTCGTATCTGATGGTTCTATAGAAAGAGCAATTATATCTACTTTATCTTTATACTGCTCATATGCCTCCTGAATATATGGCATTTCTGATTCGCAGGGATGACACCATGTCGCCCAGAAATTGACCATAACAGCCTCTTTCTTTTTTAATACATCAGATAGTGAAAAAGTTTCTCCTTGAATTGTTGTTACAGAAAAATCCAGCATCTGTTTACCAGTAAATTTACTTTCATCATCTTCACTTTCTGATGGTACCTGGGCATTGTCAAGTTGTATGCTGCTCTCTGTGTCTTTTCTGTCATTTTGTCCATCACTGCTGTTTCCACATGCAGCCAGTAATAAAGCCATAAAAGACACTATAACTGTTATTAAATATTTTTTCTTCAATTATATCCCTCCTTTATTTTATCTTTATTATAGCACCTTTTTAAATAAAAACACAAATTTTTTATTAAGATTTTGCTGTATAAATGTAAAAAAAGATTTGGATTACCAAAACTTACATCATACACTACGTCTATTTTACTTTTATATTCTTCTTTTGATATATCTAATAAAGTTGCACCATTGCCAGAGCAGTCTGTCATTAATTCCAGCTTTTCTGCCTTTTCACCAAGGTCAGCCTTTAACTGCTTTTCTGCGGTTTTTACTGCTTCCTCACTACTAATTTACTTATAACACGTATAAAACAAGTAAAAGGTTACATCTTTAATTTATTTTTTTTTAACCTTATCAAGTAAGCCTTTTAAAATACACACTGGAAGTACAAGCTTCCACTGAAAAGCTGCGGCAGCAGCTATTGAGAGGCCTAAATTTGCAACATATATAAAAACAAGCGGAAAACCTTAATTTTCATCCTGTAAATTATTATAAACACATACAGGAATTTGTAAAAAGTTCTTCCGCTATAAAAATGAAAAAAAATTTTATCTTCCGCCAAATACAGTATGGCCGCCATATCCTCCAAGCCCGCCAAGTTCTTCCTGTATTTTAAGCAGCCTGTTATATTTTGCAACTCTCTCACTCCTGCTTGGAGCACCTGTTTTAATCTGTCCTGCATTAAGCGCTACTGCAAGGTCAGCTATTGTAGTATCCTCTGTTTCACCTGAACGGTGTGACACAATTGAAGTGTAACCATACTTCTTTGCAAGTTTAATGGCTTCTATTGTTTCTGAAAGTGTACCTATCTGGTTAAGCTTGATAAGTATTGAATTACCGCAGCCTGTATCTATGCCCTTCTTAAGCCTTTCTGTATTAGTTACAAATAAGTCGTCTCCAACAAGCTGTACACTTCCGCCAAGTTCCTTTGTAATCTGTTTCCATCCCTCCCAGTCTTCTTCATCAAGCGGGTCTTCTATTGATTTTATTGGATACTGGCTACACAGTTTTTTCCAGTGGTCTATAAGCTCAGTTGTAGAAAGCATCCTGTCACTTTTTGGAAGATGGTATTCACCTGTTTTGCTGCCTTTCCATTCACTTGCTGCCGCATCAAGCGCAAGCACAAAATCATCACCTGGCCTGTACCCTGCTTTTGATATTGCTTCAAGTATAAGTTCAATAGTTTCTTCATCACTTGCAAGGTCTGGTGCAAATCCGCCTTCATCACCTACAGAAGTAGTAAGCTTTCTGGATTTTAATATACCCTTAAGTTCATGGTAAACTTCACAACAGTACCTGAGCCCTTCTGCAAAGCAGCATGCACCTACAGGCATTACCATAAATTCCTGTGTATCAACAGTATTTGTTGCATGTGCGCCACCATTTAAAATATTCATCATAGGCACTGGAAGTGTATTACCACTAATACCGCCCAAAAATCTGTACAGTGGCATTTTATAAGCTTTGGCAGCAGCCTTTGCCGATGCAATGGATACCGCAAGCATTGCATTAGCACCAATTTTACTTTTATTAGATGTGCCATCCTCTTCTTTCATCTTCTTGTCAATATTATAGATGTCAGAAGAATCAAGTCCCTTTAACCTGAAAGCAAGAAGTTTATTTACATTGTCCACTGCATTTTTAACACCTTTACCTCCATACCGGCTGGCATCATTATCCCTCAATTCATGTGCTTCATATATACCAGTTGATGCTCCGCTTGGTGCTGCTGCCCTTCCAACTACACCACATTCAAGCGCAACTTCAGCTTCAACTGTAGGATTGCCTCTTGAATCAATAATTTCCCTTGCCTTAACCTCACTTATTTTCAAACATTCCATATCCATAACCTCCTGTAAAGTTGATTTAATGTATAGTTTAGGAAATTTCTCCGTAGATTATACAGGAAAAATAAAATAGTGTAACTTTATCTGGATATATGAAAGTTTAGATATATTGTACTATTTTTTAAATATAATAAAGGCTGCCACATTAACTAAAAATGTAGCAGCCCTGTTTGTACTTCTTACAAGTTAAACATAATCTGGCTGTTATTTAACTTTGATGCTCTTTGCAGCACCATGTGCCATAATAATCTTCTTATATGCTTTAACCTTATTCTTTGGAACTTTAATTACAGCTTTCTTGTTAATTCCGCTAAATGCATTTTTACCTGTCATTTTAGCTGTAAGTTTTGTAGTTTTTATAGTTACTTTCTTTAAACTTGCGCATCCCTTAAAAGCATTTTTTCCAATTTTTCTTATATTTTTGCCTATTGTTATCTTCACACTATGCATTTGGGAGGTATATATAAATAATATATGCCCACCTTAGTATAATCCCTGTTAAAATAAACGCAGCCTGTAAAACTATATCAAACCACTTTTTCTTAACTGTCTGTTTGCCAGTTTTATAATCCTCCTCCACTACATCTATCTGTGGTGATGATTTTCTGAGCAGCCAGAAATATGCTGCAATTATAAAGAACCAGATTATAAACATCAAAAGCCCTAAAAGCTGCATCAGTCCGTCACTTTCTGGTGCATAGCTTTCTGGTCTTCCTTTGGCATTGGTAAGTTTTGAAAATGCGTAATACAAATAATCCAGTGACACAAATCCCCATACAAGACTGATTACTGAAAATATAAGCCTTTTCCACCAACACATCCAAAAACTTCCTTCCACTTTATCATGCTATATGATTACACAAGCTTATCATAATTCATTCCAAGAAGAACAGTTCCTTCGGTTGCCATCCTCTGGCGTTCATATATGCTGTCAGTGTTATAATCCACTTTTTCAGAAGATGCATATTCGTTTTTAATTGCATCTATCTGCTTCATACCTGATGCCTGAACCGCAGACAGTCCTTTATCCTGCTGGTATATGGCAGCAGGTTCTTTTTTGTTATTCTTATCTGCAAGCCCGGCTAATTCCTTTACAGGCCTGACTGGTTTTACAGGAGTACTTTTTACCTGGCTGTAATTATTGTTATTGAATATATACAGATTATTAGCGGCTTTATTAGTTGAAATTCTCTGTACAATCATTATATCCCCCATTTCTATCTATACTAAATTTTAGTTTCAGAGTACCTTTATGAAATTATTATACTTCTATTATGCGGTTATTGCAAGTATAATTAAGCACAAAATATAAAGCTGGCAGTTTATATTGCCTTATTTATTAAACATTATCCTTTCATCATTAAACATCCTTGTAAGTACAAATACTCCTATTCCTGTATAGATAATATTTGTTATGACAGTTAAGAGCATGCCCACAGGCATTATTTCAAATGAAAAGACACCTGTCATACACTGTACACTATTATAAATTGGTATTGCATAATTATACAACTCTGTCTTAGCTCCATGGGAAAACATTCCACTTAAACCTATCAGCATAACAACTATCATAAGCGGGGCAATATATGTCCCTGCTTCCTTTGTGCTTCTTGCAAAAGCTGAGATTATTGATATCAGTGTTACTATAAGAAGCACTGTTGACAATATTATAACAGCAAGAAGTATATAGTCTCCTGCGCTGTACACATTTGCCTCTATTCCTTCTTCGCCTGCGCCTGTAATTTTAGGAAGTGAAAGCATTGTTCCTAATGTACTTGACATCCCGCTTAAAAGCGCTATAATTGACAATGCTATAATCTTTCCAAGTGCTATATGGCTTCTTTTAGCGGGTGTTACAAGCATTGTTGCAATTGTACCTCTCTCTTTTTCTCCTGAAATTGATTCAGGCCCTATAGACATACATGCACTGAAGATAAATATAAGAAGCAGCATAGGCAGCATAGATGAAAATATAGTTGCTGTTGTATCTTTTTCATTTGCCAGGTCATACTGCATATCACTATCCGGATTTATATCAAATTTATTTGCCATAGATGACTCATATCCATCCATTATTTCTATAAACATGCTATATGCAGCTTGTGATTCTGTAGATGCAGAATTATAGTAAACTTCAATTTGTGGTGCTTTTTCACCAGAAGCACTGTTATAGACTGCTATATCATTTTCAAAATTTTCTGGAAATACTATGTACAAATCAAGTGCACCATCTTTGTCTTCCAGCTCATTTTTAGCTTTCTGGGTACTGGCTGCATCTGTATCTTTTAGCCCGTCCGCCATGCCAGCACTGTCAAGAAGTGCTTTTATATTTTCAGGCATGTTGACACTTTCAACTGAATACACATATTCATCATCTACAGCCATCATGTCAGATAATGCATCACCCATAAAATTGTACATTACAAAAATCATAATGCCTGGCATCAGTATTGTAGTAAATGCCATCCGCTTATCACTGAAAAACCTTTTTAACTCTTTTTTTAATATAGCAATAATTGTATTTTTCATAATCCCTCCACAATTTTACGCTTCCACGCCAACAGTTTCTTTATATATGTCAAAAAACCTGTCCTCAAGGCTCTGTCCTGCTTTAATATTTTCCAGAGTATCACAAATTATCATCCTGCCATTAATAATTATGCCAGCTCTGTCACATACCTTTTCTATCAGGCTGAATATATGTGTTGAAACAATAACAGTCTTGCCATTTTCCTTTAAGGTCTGTATAAAGTCTGTAACCACCTTTGCGGTCAGTACATCAAGACCATTCGTAGGTTCATCAAAAATAATGATGTCAGGGTCATGTACTATAGAAATTGCAAGAGAAACCTTTTGCTTCATTCCTGTTGACAGGTCAGCAACTTTCACTTCAGCAAACTGGCCTATTCCAAAAAGACCAAATATTTCCCTTTTTCTTGTTTCCCTTACATCCTCTGGCACATTATGCAGTTCTGAAAAAAAGTTATACAGATAGTTTGGTGTAAAGTACTCTTCAAGTTTAAGCTCACTTGTAAGAAAACCAATCTTTTGCCTTACTTTATCTGCTTCATTTACAATGCTTGAGCCATCAATTAAAGCATCACCGCCATCAGGCTTAATAAGCGTTGCAAGCATCCTGAGTGTCGTAGTTTTTCCCGCACCATTAGGACCAAGAAGCCCAAAAACTTCCCCTTCATATGCTTTAAATGAAATACCATCCACAGCAACTTTCTGTTTACTATTTGTATGTTCAAGTTTCTGCTGTTTTGATGAAAGCTTAAATGTCTTATGTAATTTTTGTACAGATAATAATTCTTTCATAATAAATCAGCAAGGAAACCCACTGCCTTTAGGCGGTGGGAGGAATTGCACCTTGCAACCTCCTATTTTAATTT
>DKXQ01000141.1:4406-4639 GCA_002493085.1 Lachnoclostridium sp. UBA7122 | reverse complement strand
GGCCGTTGCCAGAACTTTGAAATTGTCATGCCAAAGTCAATATATGATATCATATTTAAAAAGTTGTACAATATATCTAAACTTTCGTATACCCAGATAAAGTTACACTATCGATGAATTGCGTCCTTCTTGCAATTTTCCCAAATTCCTGTTATACTAAATGGCGGACGGGGATAGCCTGTTGATACTGCAAACAATGGTTTGCTTGAGCAGGAAGCCCCCACTTCTTAAGT
>DKXQ01000141.1:0-4094 GCA_002493085.1 Lachnoclostridium sp. UBA7122 | reverse complement strand
TCTTAAGTGGTGGGAGTACGTCACATATGGCAGTCCCCTTTTTCTGTTATTCCAGCCGCCTTGGAGGTTTTGGGCCAGGATACTGGTAAAAATATGTTTTAATCATGCCATTGTAAATTTTACGGTTTTTAGCAGCTTTTTTACCAATATACTTTTCTGCCTGCTCATATGCAGTTATAATGTACATAGACCAGCTATCAAGATTCTGGCATGCTTTTCCAAGTTCTCTGTAAAGGGCAGGCATATCATCAGTTTCATCAAGGCGTTTTCCATATGGCGGGTTAGTTACAATGAACCCATATTTTTTCCTGTGGCTGAGTTGTGACAAAGCACGCCTCTGGAAGTGTATAAGATGGTCTGTACCTGCATTCCTTGAATTTTCAATAGCTGCCTTTATAGCATTATTACTGATATCATACCCCTGTATATCCATTTTTAAATCACGTATTATTAAATCTTCTGCTTCATTTACTGCATCATACCACTCCTTTTTAGGAATTATATGTGTCCACTTTTCAGCAACAAAAGAACGGTTAAGGCCAGGTGCAATATTTGCTCCTATAAGTGCAGCTTCTATAGGAAAAGTGCCACTTCCACAAAATGGGTCTACAAATATGCGCTCCCTGTTCCAAGGCGTAAGCATTATAAGCGCAGCAGCAAGTGTTTCTGTAATAGGGGCTTTAACAGTGGCAAGGCGGTATCCGCGCTTGTGGAGTGATGCTCCAGATGTGTCAATTCCTACTGTAACCTCATCTTTCATAACCGTTACACGCACAGGAAAATCTGCACCATCTTCTTTAAACCAGCTTGTATTATACTGTGCTTTCAGACGTTCAACCATTGCTTTTTTCATAACAGACTGTATGTCTGACGGGCTAAAAAGCCGGCTTTTAACAGAAGTGGCCTTTGTAACCCAGAACCTGCCATCAGATGGTATAAACTTTTCCCATGGAAGTGCTTTAGTTCCTTCAAACAATTCATCAAAAGTTGTTGCTTTAAAACTTCCAGCTTTTAAAAGGATTCTTTCAGTTGTCCTTAAAAATATATTAGAACGGCATATGGCACTGCTGCCACCGGTAAATGTCACTTTGCCATCCTCCACTTTCGTTATTGTATACCCAAGATTAGCAATTTCTTTTTTTAACACCGCTTCAAGCCCAAAGTGGCAAGGGGCAATAAATTCATAATTATCCATAATCAGCCTCCATGACAAATATTTATTAATATGCTGGCAGTACAAAAAATCTTTAAATTTAAAAAATGTGGAAATTCAGGTTTGTTAGTATATTATTCTACCATATACAAAGAATAAAGTCACGGTTTTTCTATTACTATGGGCAGCGCAGCCGTGAACCACAATATTTAAAAACTTGCACTATTGTTTTTAATGTGTTATAATACGGCATATATGAAAAAGGGAGGGTTTCACATGAAAAATACAACGAAAAATAAAGTATTATTAGCAACAGTATGTTCCATATTTGCAGCAACTGCTTTTTCACAATCTGCATATGCCAACAGGATAACTAATATAAACCAGGCTAAAAATAAGGCATTAAAAGAAGTTAAAAATGCAACTGTGTTAGATGTGGACAAGGACAGAGATGATGGGGTTATTGTATATGATGTAGACTTATTAAAGGGCAAAAAGAAGTACAATATCGTATACCGTGCATCTGATGGCAAAAAGATAGAATATGGCTGGGAACTTCAGAATTACTATGCCAGAAATGGCAAATCCATTTCTAAAAGCCATTGCCAGAAACTCGCACTGAAAGAAGTTAACAATGCAACTGTTACCAGCATTGTTAACAAGACAGATGATGGCATGCAGGTTTATAAGGTAAAACTTAAAAAGGGAGATAAGAAGTATACTCTCGAATATCATGCATCCACAGGCAAGCTTTTAGAATATGAATGGAAAATTGTAACACAGGCTGTCACAGGTAATAATGGAAATACAGGTAACAATGGTTATATTGGAGAAAGCAAAGCAAAAAATATTGCGCTTGACAGAGTGCCAGGAGCCAGGGTTATAAAGATTGAATTTGATACAGATGATGGAAGAGAGGTATATGAGGTTGAACTGGCTGATTCTTCATTTGAATATGATATTAAGATTGATGCTGCCACAGGGCAGATAATTGAGTTCGACCAGGATGATTTAGATTAGTAACTGTTAGAAAAAATAGAAACTGTTATGTTACTATGAACGGCATAGACTGTGAATAGTAACACTGTTATATTACTCCCGGAGCAGACAGTGTAAATTTAATAGCACTATTGCTTTGGGAGTCTTTTTAAATTTGTTAGATATAAATAAGTGGGGACAGTGATGAAAAAATTACTTATATATATTAAAGAATATACAAAAGAATGTATACTAGGTCCATCCTTTAAGCTTTTAGAGGCATGCTTTGACCTTATTGTGCCACTTGTAATGGCATCTATTATTGACAATGGCATTGCAGCAGGTGATAAGGGATATATATTTAAATATGGAGGAATTCTTGTGCTGCTTGCAATGGTAGGGCTTATATGCTCTATAACTGCACAGTATTTTGCTGCAAAAGCTGCTACTGGCTTTGCAGCAAATATAAGAGTGGCACTGTTCCAACACATAGAGTCACTTTCATTTACAGAAATGGATGAAACTGGCACCTCTACAATGATAACACGTATGACAAGCGATATAAACCAGCTGCAGTCAGGTGTAAATATGGCATTAAGGCTTTTTTTGCGTTCCCCGTTTATCGTATTTGGTGCAGCTATAATGGCATTTACGATTGATTTAAAAGCAGCACTTGTCTTTGTAATAGTTATTCCGCTTCTGGCTGTTGTCGTATTTGGAATAATGCTTGTAAGCATGCCTTTGTATAAAAAAGTACAAGCTGGCCTTGACAATGTACTTGGAATAACAAGACAAAACCTTACAGGTGTACGTGTAATACGTGCATTTAATAAAGAATATGCAGAGCTGGAAAGCTTTTCTGGAAGTAATGGCAGGCTTACAGACCTTCAGCTTTTTGTTGGAAAGATTTCAGCACTGACCAATCCAGTGACTTATGTAATGATTAATATAGCTTTGATTATACTTTTATGGGTTGGCGGAATACAGGTAAATACAGGCAGGCTTACACAAGGTGAAGTGGTTGCACTGGTAAATTATATGTCACAGATACTTGTAGAACTGGTAAAACTTGCCAATACAATTGTGCTTTCCACAAAGGCAGCCGCTTGTGGCGGAAGAATACAAAGCATACTTGAAACAAAATCTTCAATGAAAGATGGCACTTACAAAGAAGAAACCAGGCCTATAGAAAGCAGTGGCGGTACAGAAGTAAGCTTTAAGCATGTAAGTATGGCCTATAAAGGAGCTGGCGCTAATTCTGTTTCAGATATAGACTTTACTGCAGAAGCAGGAAGCATAACGGGTGTAATTGGTGGTACGGGCTCTGGAAAGTCCACGCTTGTAAACCTTATCCCCAGATTCTATGATGTATCTGAAGGCTGCGTAACAGTTGGCGGCAAAGATGTAAGGTCATATGAACTGGATACTTTAAGACAGAAGATAGGAATAGTATTGCAGAAAGCTGTACTCTTCCGTGGAACCATCCGTGAAAATATATTGTGGGGCAACCCTGGTGCATCAGATGAAGATATAATAGAGGCATTAAAGGCAGCACAGGCATGGGAAATTGTAACAGGCAAGGACAAAGGGCTTGACTATGTAATAGAGCAGGGAGGCCGTAACCTTTCAGGCGGACAAAAACAGCGGTTTACTATAGCAAGGGCACTTGTGCGCAAGCCATCTGTGCTTATACTTGATGACAGTGCATCTGCACTTGATTTTGCTACTGATGCAAAACTGAGAAAATCACTACAGGAACTTCCATATAAGCCAACGATATTTATAGTATCACAGAGAACTTCATCAATACAGCATGCTGACAATATTCTCGTACTTGATGATGGCGGGCTTGCAGGACAGGGAACACATGAAGAACTTGTAGAAAACTGTGAAGTTTACAGAGAGATTTACCAGTCACAGATGTAAAACTTGCATATATAAGGACTTTCTGTTAAGCAGGTTG
>DKXQ01000043.1 GCA_002493085.1 Lachnoclostridium sp. UBA7122 | reverse complement strand
TCAAGCGGATATTCGCAATCCGCTTCACTACTTGCCCACTTACAAAACAACCTCATAGCTGCTGTCGCAGCTTTTCAGTGGGAGCTTGTACTCCCACTGAAACAAGTAAGTCCCTACCCACCGCTTATGTTTCTGCAACATAGAAGCGTGTATTTTAAAGGGCTTACTTGATGAGGTTAAAATGCAACTGTAAAATATTGTACATTTTTAAAGTTATTATATACACTTTTCAGTTTGTTTCTTTTTTTCAAAAAGTATTTTCCAGAAGAACTTGCCGCATATTTATCCATATTGGGGTCACATATATACCATGTTGAATTTATATTTACTTCTACCCATGCATGACCCTGCAATGCCCCTGAAAAGCCATTTGTTTTTCCAATACCTATGCGTGTATTACATCCTGATGCCTTTTTTGCAAGAAATGCATAGGCTGCTGCAAAATGGTAGCAGCTCCCACTTTTTTCTGAATACATTTCTGATGCATAATTTTTCTGCCAGCCATTATACGCAACAAAGTCCATAGTACGTTTATAATCATAATTTTTTTCTACAAACCTAAACAATTTGTTTAACTTCTTTTTTTTGCTGTCTGTCTGTTTAACTTTTTTATTTACAATTTTTTCCGTCTGCTCTTGCAATTTTGTGCTGGCTGAAGCTTTAATATTTGCAGTTCCTAATATGCCAGCTGCAATTATACTGACAGCAATAAGCAGAATACTTGTTATCTTTATGCCTTTACTTACTTTCTTTATCATATTTCATCCTTTCTTTAAGTGTATTTATTCTGCTCCCATAAAAATTTCTTTGCCTTTTTTGGGCTTAAATGTATACACTGTAAAATTGTCATATGACAGCACGCCATCTTTGCCATTTCCATAACAACTTGCATAATATTTTGATTTATCTGGCTGTCCAATAATTTTTTTTAAATTGGCAAATGGCTTTTTATATTTAGCAGCTTTGCGGATTTTATCTGTCTTTTTTACTAAATATTTTCCATCCTGGTTAAAACAATAAAACTTTTTACCGATAACTACAATGCCTGAAGCTGGTTCTCCATTTTCATAAAAATAGTATTTATTATTTTCTGTCCAGCCACTTCTAATACTTCTGTTATTTCCTTCTTCATTTGCATATGCGGCAGCAACAGAAGAACCTGTTATATCCCATCCTGTTATTAAAAGAAATAAACATAAAATAACAGATATAATTCTCACTAACATCTTCATCTTAACCTCCAAAATTTAATAGACAATCACTGGTGTACCAGTTTCTGCTTGTGCATACAGCTGTGATGCAAAGCTTACAGGCAGATTCACACACCCGTGGCTTCCATTATATGTATAAATTGAGCCTCCAAAACTGTTACGCCAGCTTGCATCGTGTAATCCCTGTCCATCCCATGTAAATGGCATCCAGTAACTTACAAAAGAATTCCAGGCACCTGCTGAACCTCTTAATATCCTGTCACGCTGTTTATATAATATATGGTGTACGCCTGTTTTCGTATGCCGCTCTATTGTTGGCAGGCCTGTAACTGTACTTGATTCAAGTACAATATCTCCATTTTTATAATACCAGACTTTTTGCTGGCTTATGGAAACTTCTATATATGTATCTCCTATGTCATTGCCTTTATCAGAATCCCACATAACAGCTCCCTTGTTATTCCACACAAACTCTGCACTTTTTTGTCTTTTTTTCACTGCTTTGCGGATAATTTTTTCTGTTTCTTCTTTATTAAGCTGCCAGCCCATAGTACCACCAGAAATATTAATGCTATTTCCACTGTTTGTTATAAAATTTCTTATTTTTCCATAAGTATCCAGCTTTCCAGAAAGCTTCTTTACTTTTTTCTTAACCCATTTTTCAGAAACAACAGCCTTTTTGCCATTCCATAATAAATGTTTGCTGATATCAGGCAATTTAACAGAAAAACCATTAGTAGTTAGTTTAAGTTTATAATTATTCCACTTACAGGCTTTTTTAAAACTTTTTTCTAAATCTTCACTAATAATCTTTGGTTGTTTATAAAATTTGGATACATCCGGCTCTGTTCCATTTGCCAGACATTTTTCTAATTCCTGCACTACCTTATCTGTAACTTTTAAGGTATTGCCATATACTTCTGGAATTATTACAGCTTCTCCATGAGCAAACTCAATTCTTGCATCCTTTGGTTTAGTACAGTCAATATTCTTAACAATACTTTTTAATTTTTTCTTATCAACTTTATAGCTGGTTTCTGCCTGTAAGCTGCCACTGTCCATTATATAACTGTAAACTTCAATGTCATCTGGCTCAAGTTCTACATTAATTTGTGTAAATTCACTGATATTTACATTACTGCCGCACAAATTTACCTGTCTGCTGCCTAAAGTATTTTCAATAACATTCTTTGCACCTAAAATACTTTGTCCAGAGACATCAATGCCATTAATATTGTAATTTCCTGGCAAAGAACCTCCCGCTTCAAGCTTTTTATGTTTTGCATTGGCAAGTCCTGCCATGCTAATACATGCAGCTAAACCTCCAATAAACACAAAAAGTAATAATCCTATTACTACAATATTTAACTTTCTGGATTTCATAAGCCCTCACTTTCTATCTAATATTAAAAATCTTTATATTCCACTTTTCCATCTGACCACGTAATAATACTATATCCATGTCCTGAGCCATCACAATCATATATCTTCTCTTCAGATATAATTTTGCGTTTCTTTGCCTGTTTTCTTTGCTTTATTCTATTTTTTGAAATATCCCGGCTAATTTTTTCAAGCTGGACATTTTCCGATTTTATAAGCTGGAATTCCCCTTTATTTCCAACAATTACTTCAAAAACGGCTTCTGTACTATAAAACTTTTCTTTTGGGATATACAATTTATAGCCATAGTCTGACCCAGCATCAGCTGTATATAATGTTTCATAAATATTTTCTTGTCCATTATCCGAAACCCTTACATAAATGCTTGTATCTTCTTTACAAAACTTTGTGCCAATTATTCCTGAAACTTCCAGATAATCTGTATTATTTTTGCTTTCCAATACATTAATTAAAGTATCTGATTGTTCTGTCTGTATATCTTTATCAAGTTTTACTGTCATTCCTTCTATAACAGGCGGGTCTTGTGCCAGTTCTGCTATATTGCGCTCTGCTTTTTCCAGAATTACAACATCTGGACTATACATATTCATATATCCTGCAATATTCTGTGGCACACCTTTTGAAAAGTACCCATTTGCAAATACATTTGCCATCAGGGGCAATAATGTATTGCCAAAAGAATCCCTGAACATAAGAACAGAGCCTGTGCCTTTAGTATTTTGTGTTTCAATCCATGCATCTTCTACGCTTTTGGTATCTGTTTTATAAGAAAAAACATCATCTTTCTGGTAAAAATAATTCCATTCTGGTTTTGCAGTTACCGGATATAACATTTTATTCAAGTCGCCATATTCTTCCTTTAAACGGAAAACATCTACATGTTTATAGCTATCATGCTCTATGCCCAGCTTATCTAATAATGCATTATAAACAAGTACTGCTCCTTTCCGGTTCCAATGGGAATCTCTTTTCAGATAAAGTTCTTCATCCTGCTTTTCAAATAGTGTAAATAAATCCACATAAGAAATGTCATTTTTCTTTATTTCTTTTTCTAACATATCGATGTTCTTTATATTTCCTGCCTTTCGTTGTAAATAAAATGGCATATTTTCCCCATATAAAGAGTTTTTATTAGGAGCTGCTGTAAAAAGAAATTTTGCACCTTTACTTTGGACATATTTCTGGATTAATGATAAATTATGTGCTATATTACCTATGCACCTTTTTGATAAAGTATTCTTTCCAAGATAATCATCTACAGTCGAAGAATAGTACAGCCAGCCATTATTTCCTACTACCACTGTATCAGCATTTGACACTTTAAATACTTTGCTCTGGATTTCTGCATCTACGGATACAAGTTCCTGCCTAAATGCAAAATGGTCCTTAAAATAATTGCCAAGCTCCTGCAAAAAAGAAGTATTAAGCCTGCCATTTTCCTTAATATCTGGAAACTTTGCCAGTTCTTTATTTTCAGTAGTTGTATTAGAAGGATTCGTAATCATTCCAGCGGATGGCACTATACACATTGCAAAGCATACAAAAGTAAAAATAAATTTTCCTGTGTTTCTCATTCTTACTCCTCTTAAAACCTAAAGTAAATAAATGGATTATATGTATCACCTGATAACCGGATTATGCACCATGCCAGAAGTATTATTGAAGCTATAGACACAAGTGTCTGTACTGTCTTATATTTCCATAAGACAAGTTTTATCCTGCCTTTATCTACTGATATTAAAAATTCTGTAACAGGCTTTACAGGAGCCATTCCAATAATCCCAACTAATGTCATTGTAATAAACCATGGCGTTATCTGGCTTACTGCAAAGCTTATACTCTGGCTGCTAAAAGAAAATCCTGAAAGCATCTGGCTAATTATGTATATTCCCTGTGTAAGTGTATCTGCACGGAAAATAACAAAACCAATACACACTACAAACATAGTATAAATATATGCAATTTGTCTGGGTATCTTTTTTGTAAATGGTATATATTCTTCCAGCATAGAAAAGAACCCATGATATAGCCCCCACACTATAAATGTCCAGTTTGCACCATGCCAAAGCCCTGTACAGAAAAAAACTATAAGCTTATTAATGCCTGTACGAAACTTTCCTTTGCGGCTGCCTCCAAGTGGTATATACAGATATTCTTTAAACCACGAAGACAGTGAAATATGCCATCTGCGCCAGAACTCTTTTATACTTGCAGCTCCATAAGGATATTTAAAGTTTTCCTGGAACCGGAAACCAAACATACCTCCCAGACCAATGGCCATATCACTATATCCGCTAAAATCATAATAAATCTGCAGCATATATGATACTGCACCAATCCACGCTGCCAGTATATTAATCTCCACCATATCCGCACTAAAAACTGCATCCGCTGCCTGTCCCATAGCATTAGCAATTAGTACCTTTTTTCCAAGACCACAGATAAAACGCCTCATTCCATAAAATACCTGCTCTATATCTATCTTTCTGTATGAAAGGGCATCACTTATATCCCTGTATTTTACAATTGGTCCAGCTATAAGCTGTGGAAAAAATGAAATATACAGTAAAACTTTCCAGAAACTTTTCTGGAGCTGGATTTTTCCACAGTATACATCAATTACATATGATAATGCCTGGAATGTAAAAAAAGATATGCCTATTGGAAGTTTCACATTTATAATTTCTAGCTGTTGTCCGGATATATAATTGAATGTTTCCATAAAAAAGGCCATATATTTAAAAAAGAACAATATGCCAAGATTAATAGCAATATCCAAAAAAAGCCACAGTTTTTTCCATCTGGCATTAGCCACTATTCTTGCAAGAATATAGTTAAAAAATGCGCTGGCTATCATAAGCACTACATAAACTGGCTCACCATATGCATAAAACAACAGGCTTGCCAGAATAAGCAGTGCATTTTTTAAATAGATACCTGGTATTATATAATGTAAAATAAAAACTATGGGAAGGAAAAAGCACACAAACTCCAAAGAACTAAATACCATTTTGCAAATACCCTGTACTTTTATCCCCTGACACTATTTTTAATTCATGTTTCATAAAAAATCTCCATTCTTATAAAAAATATTGTTTATTGTTATAAACATATACATAATATAAAAAATAATTGTAATAGTGTTAATTTTTTATATTCTAACACTATTACTGTGGATTTTCAATACTTATACTAATTTTTTTCTGGTACAATTATATTGCCAGTTCATTAGATGGCGGCTGGCAGGTTTTAAAGTATGCACGCTGTCTATTTTTCTGCTATATCTTTTACCATTTCTTCAGCCCCTGTCTCCTTTGCAGCGGCAGTCCAGCCATCATCAACTCCCTCTGTTGCTTCTTTTTTGAAAATTATCTTTATTGTCATAAGTATAAGTTTTATATCCGTCCACAAAGAATAATTAGATATATAGAATAAGTCAAGTTTAAGTTTGTCATAAGGTGTAGTGTTGTACTTTCCATAAACCTGGGCATAACCTGTAAGACCTGCCTTAACTTTTGTCCTGAAACAGAACTCAGGTATTTCCTTACAATATTCCCTTGCTATCTCAGGTCTTTCCGGACGTGGCCCGGCAAATGACATATCGCCTTTTAATATATTAAAAAGCTGCGGCAGTTCATCTATGCGCGCTGCCCTTATAAAGTGTCCTACAGGTGTTATCCGGTCATCATTTTCTTTTGCCAGCTTCGCTAAGCCATCGCCCTCTGCATTTACTATCATGCTTCTGAATTTATATATTTTAAATTCCCTGTCATCTTTTGTAAGGCGTATCTGCTTATATAAGATAGGCCCTTTGTCATAAAGTTTAATTGCCGCTGCCGCCAGAAGCATTACAGGAGATGCAATTATAAGTGCAGGAATAACCAGAAGTAAGTCTAGTATACGTTTTGCAAGTAACTGGTCAAAGCTTAATGTATAACCCTTTGACAACATAAAAGGTGTATCAAATATGTGTATCCTGTCAGAGCCCATAAGCAGAATATCTGAAATCTTTGGAACAACATAGGCCCGTATGCCATTAGCATAACAATATTTAAGTACGTCATTTCTTTCTACAGCAGAAATATCACCTATTATAACTGCCTGGAAATCTTTCATCTTAGCAGCAACTGCTTTAATTCCTTCATTTACATTAATGGCATCATATATTGCATATTTATCACGCCTTGTCTCTACTTTATGTACAAGCCCCTCTGCCGGCCTGCTGCCATATACCAGTAATATTTTCCAAGGCTGGAATATACTGTTATAAAAGTAAATTACAATATAATTAAATATTGACGATATAACCATCTCAACTAACATCATAATAATAAGTACAGCAGGATTTACAAGCCTGAAAGCAAGCAGGGATATTATCGCATAAGTTACCACATTTGTTATAAAAAGGCTTAAAAATTGTGAAAGCACTACTTCTACTTTTCTTAGCTGTCCAATTTTAAGCCCGCCATACATACTTGAAAAAAACAGCAGTATTACAGCATATAAAGCAATAAGCATATAATTGCCCTTGCGGTAGAATTTAAATCTGTACATTGTTTCAAAGTAATAATTATACCATACATAAGCAAAAACTGCTGTCATAAGCAGTATGCTTATTAAAGATACTATAAACAGTATAGTTTTTTTATAAGGGTCATAGTTTTTCATTATTCACCTCAATTATCAAAAGTAAGTATTTTAGTATATATTAAATAATATAAGCACTTTAAAAATCTGGTTATCCAGATAACGCTGCCTGTAAAGTTTCCCTGTTCTGATAAGCTTTCTTCTTACAGTAATATGTTTCTTGCCATATATAAAAAGTTTAAGAAGTTTTCCATTATATTTTACATTGTGGTTTCTGCTTTTCTTAAATTCCCTGTTAAATATATGCAGAAATTCAAGTGCCTGTCTGCTGGAGCTATCTGAATCTTTCTGGAATTTTTTAATCCTGTATTTAAATTCAGCAAGTTTTTCAGTGTTTTTTCCAACTGCATTATTCCCATGCTGGCGGTAGAGTATATATGGTTTTTCATCATAATATATTCTGCCAAAACACGTTGCTATAAGGTACATCCACCTGTCATGCATTGTTGTAAACTGCGGGATTTTTTTTACAGCCATCTGCCTTAACTTATCATTAAACACTGTAGTACAGCCTGTGACGATATTTTCTATAAGTGCATTGCCAAAACCTGGCCGCATCTCCGGGTTGTCAACATTGACTGGCAAAAGTTTTAAATTCTTATCTGCAAGTGCTGGACGGCAGCAGTACAATAATGGCATTTCATCTGCCTGTCCAGCCATCTGCCGGAGTTTTTTAATGCCTGTGCTCATCTTTGATGGCATCCAGTAATCATCCTGGTCTGCAAGTGCATAGTAATCTGCACTATCTGCGTGCGCCATCAGGTCAAAGAAACTTTTTATAGCGCCTTTATTAGAGCCCTGGTACCATTTAATCTTATCTGGATACTTCCGGGAGTATTCTTCAAGCACAGACTGTGTGCCGTCTGAAGAGCCATCATCACGTACCAGTACACTGGCCTGTGCAAGGCCTTTTTCTTCACAGTCCTGCATTAATATAGAATCCATCTGCTCTTTTAAATACTTTTTTCCATTATAACATGACATTAGTATTTGAAGTTTCTCCATTGCTGTTATGCTCCCTGTCCATTATCTTCATGTTTCTGCATAAGATTGCCAATTCCCTGGCTTTTTATGTTGTCTATGGCTTTTAATATATGTTCATTGGCAAGCTGTCCTGCCTTTTCTTCATCTTTATCTTTTATGGCATTTAATATAGCCTTATGTTCCATAACCGCCATTCCTGCGCGCTCCTGTAAAGACAGTGTATTCTTTCTTATTCGCTCAACATACCTGTGGTAATCAGATAAAATATGTTCAAGTATTTTGCTTCCACATGCTTTATACATAGCAAGGTGGAATCTGTTATCAAGTTCAAATATCTGGTCCATATGTTTCTTTTTTATATGGAACTCACTTAAATATATTATTTCCTCTAAATCTTCAATCTGCCCGCTGGTAATATTTTCACATGCCCACTTAGCGCAAAGGCTTTCAAGATATGAACGTATCATATATATATCATAGATATCTTTAGAAGTGATGCCATTAACATATGCACCTTTATTTGGAATAACCGAAACAAGCCCTTCAAGCTCAAGCTGTCTTAAAGCTTCCCTGACAGGTGTCCTTGAAACGCCAAATTCCTTGCTTATAGCGGCCTCCCTGAGTTCATATTTTTCTGGATAACCGCCGTCCAGTATGCCTTCACGTAATTTATTAAATACTTTGCCACGCAGGGAATATCTGTCAATAACAGCCCTGTTTTCACTGTAATTGTCCATTGTCTTATCTGTCCTTTTACTTTGCTTTTGCATACATTGTATACACTAGTACAATTAATGTCAACCATATGGATAAATAAATTTGTTGTTGTTTTTTGTAATATTTCATGTATAATATTCTTATGGCTGTTTATTTGCCAGAATTTTTTATTACATAGGAGGTAATTATGGCTGGTTACAACATAGGCAACAAAAGTAAAAATGACCCGTCAGAAAATGAGTATTCTTTCTTTCTGATACTACCTGTTATAGCAGTTCTAGCAGTCATTCCGCTTATTACACGCTATTACCAATACAATACACATCTAAGTGATTTTGAATGGATTGGAGTAGAGGATACCAAAAGCGATTTTTTCTTACACTATAAAACAGTGTGCCTTATTTTAGTGTCAATATTTATGATATGCGCCATCGTGTACATGATACTAGGTGAAGAAAGGAAGTTTGTCTGGGATAAAAAACTTATTCCGCTGGCAGTATACGCTGTTATTTCATTTATTTCAGCTATTACATCGCAAAATTCATATTTTTCTTTTAATGGCATACATGAACAGTTTGAACCAGTATGGGTACTTATGGGCTATTTTGTCATTACATATTACTGTTTCTTTATATTACAGGACGAAAAAACAGTAAAACGTACTATGAGATGGTTTATGGCTGGAATCTCAGTAATGGTGGCACTTGGTTTAAGCCAGGTATTCCAGCATGACTTTTTGCGTACTGAACTGGGCGGACAGTTAATTTATCCAGGTGGCGGACTCGACTTTAAGTTTGAACTTGGCCGTGCATACCTTACATTATATAACCCTAACTATGTAGGTTTTTATGTTACACTTATCGTTCCGCTGCTTGTTGCGCTTTTATTTACTACTAAAAAGCTCTGGCACCGTATTGGCTATGCGTTTCTCGCTGTAGCACTTATACTTATACTTTTCGCATCACAGTCACGTGCTGGTATTGTTACAATAATTATTTCACTTATAATTATGTTACTATGCATGCGTAAAGTATTTATCAAAAACTGGAAAATAACTGTTATTGCTATTGCAGCATTTATAGTAGCATTTATTGGCATAAATGCAATGAACCAGAATATACTTTTAGACCGTATGAAATCCATGTTTTCAACAGCAGATGAAGTCCATCCACTGGAAAATATTTTTACAAATGATGATAATGTCACTATCGGTTATAAAGGTAACACACTTATATTCAAAGTTGAACAGGATGAATATAGAAATGACATTTTTAACCTTACAGATGGAAACGGCAGTGAAGTACCATTCTCCCTGTCAGAAGATGGAATTACCTATGTAATTAATGATGAGCGTTTTCCATTTACATTCTCATCTATAAGAGCAGAAGGATTTTATGGCTTTGGGGTTACTATTGATGATAAGCCATGGTATTTTTCCAATCTTATGAAAGCAAATGACAAGACATACTATGCACTTGGGGCTGGCATGGCACTTATGAAACTTACAGAACAAGAAAAATCCCTTGACTTCCTTGAAAACCACTACCACTTTGCAAACATGCGTGGATATATATGGGCACGTACCCTGCCACTGCTGAAAAAATATTTTCTGCTTGGTTCAGGACCTGATACATTTTTACTTGCATTTCCAAATAATGACCTGGTAGGCCTGTACAATTCAGGGCATGTGAATGAAATTATAACAAAACCACACTGCATGTATTTACAAATTGCTGTACAGACAGGTGTTCCTTCTATTATTGCAATGCTTGTATTCTTTATATGGTATCTGGCAGACAGCTTTAAATTATACTGGAAACACAACTATGACAGTTATCTTCCTAAAGTAGGTGTTGCTATATTTGTGGGCTCTATAGGCTATATGATACTTGCCATTACAAACGATTCATGTGTAGCTACATCACCAATCTTCTTTGCACTGATTGGAATGGGACTTGGAATTAACTATAAGCTAAAAAAGAAAGGCTTAACTAATTAACTTATGAGAATTTTATTTCCACACTGGAAAAGTTTTGGCGCAGAAGATATAACAGAAGCATTTGAAAAACTTGGCCATACTGTAATACAATATGAAAAAGAGCCAAAAAATTACAGGATTGACCCCAAATACAAATCTGCATTAAAAAAATATATACATTCAGAAAATATTGGGCTGGTCTTTACCTCCAATTATTTCCCTGTAATCTCAGACGCATGTAATGATGCTGGGATTATATATATATCATGGTGTTATGACAGCCCGCTTGTACTGACATATTCAAAGACCATATTTAACCCATGCAACCGGATATTTATATTTGATTCACAGATGGCTGCCGGGCTTAAAGAATTAGGTGCGCAGAATGTATACTACATGCCGATGGCAGTAAATGCAGAAAGGCTTTCAAAAATGTCTGCAACACCAGAACAGAAAAAAATTGTAGAAGCAGATATATCATTTACAGGCTCGCTTTATACAGAAAAACATACCCTGTACGACAGAATGACTAAACTTGATGGATATACACGTGGATACCTCGAAGGTGTAATGGCTTCACAGATGCTTGTATATGGCTACTCATTTATTGAAAATACCCTTACACCACAGATTATAGAAAATATGCAGAAAGCCATGCCGCTTGAAACTACACCTAATGGCATGGAAACACTAGCATATACATATGCAAACTACTTTTTGTGCAGAAAGATGACACAGACTGAACGGACAGAAATATTAGATGGGATTAGCAAGCTGCTGCCACATATTACAACCTCTGAAGGCAGGACTGCCATGCCACTTAAGCTGTATACACCAGCACCAACGCCATTCCTGCCTGATGTACAGAATATGGGAACTGTCCACTATATGCATGAAATGCCACTTGTATTCCAAAACAGCAAGATAAACCTGAATATTACACTTCGCAGCATAAAAAGCGGAATTCCACTGCGTGCAATGGATATAATGGGAGCTGGCGGCTTTCTTTTAACTAACTATCAGGATGATTTTAATCTGCACTTTACAGATGGGGAGGACTTTGTAAGTTTTGCCAGCAGGGAAGATTTATATGCTAAAATTGTATATTTTCTGACACATGAAGATGAACGCAGGGAAATCGCTGCCAATGGATGCAAAAAAGTACGCCAGAACCACACATACGAAAAAAGCCTTACAGCAATGCTTGAAAAAATATAGCACACATACAGACAAACCCCCAGGTAAAGTTACATTATCAAATGTGTAGATAGTATAACTTTATCTGGGGAATTTTTGTAAAAAGTGGTAAATAATGTGCTTTTTTATGATACAATATAAATTGATGGCTTTAAATCATATTGCTCTGGCGGTTTCAAGGCAAAAAAATTTATGAGTAATATTATCTATGTATTTTTTTCTTTATATTACTATCTTTATAAAAAACTGTAAAGATAACAAACGGCAGACTGCAGAATACTGCATATGCGTATCTGAACTCCGCATATACAGGGGTGGATATAAGCAGTGAAGAAATTATTGCAAGTATTGGTATTGTCATAAAGAAACTTGTTTTATTTCTTTTTACAACACTTATAAAACATAAAAATAAATCTACCCAGACATAAAAACCTATACAGAGAAAGAGTTGTAAAAAATGGTTATTTTGAAAAAGCCACAGATATTCATTAAAATACCTGTTCATACTTTCGGAATTTATAATACGGCTAATCCCATATTCGTTTTCCTGTACAGCATCAGACCATTTCCAGTATGAATATCCTGCATTCCAGAAGCCTTTCGTTTCATCAATCCATGCTTTTATATATGTCCATGGATGTCTGAGACCGGTTTGGATATACAATTTTAAATATGTAAATTTATTGTTGGGAATATACTGCTGGTTTCCTTTCTCTCTTATAAGACTTTTAATAGGATCAGATATATATGGCAAATATTTTTCTGGTATAGCTTCGATATCAATAACTTCACTTAATTTATCCCTTTGTTCACCAGTGAAATCATTATATTCAACAACTACCCTTGCAATTTGCTGGATAGGTATAGATAATGCTTCAACTATATCAGGCTGGCTTACGCCTAAATTACTTAATGCAATATGTTTCATTAAAAAACTTGCTGCTATTACTGTTACAAACATAATACATATGTTTCTTTCCTTTTTCTGAAAAAGCATAAGAAAAACAAGAAAAATAATTACAAATGCAAAAAAACCATTGCTTCTGAATAAACATACACCCAAACCTGAAATTAAAAACATAATATAATTAAAAACTTTATTCTGACCTGTTTTTTTTAGTATCCTGAATATAAAAACAAGAAAAAGGAGAACAAAACCTCCAAACATAACATCTTTCCACATAGTAAAACTATACATAATATGAAAAGGCATTAAAGCATACCATATTGTTGTAACAATAATCCATCCCATCTGGATATCCATTTCATATAATGTAAGCATTACCATTGAAAAGCACATTGACATAAATAAAATTTGGAATACATGATACAGAGCCACTGCTTTATTCATATCACTAAATATTTTTAAACCAAGCGTAATAAATAATTTAATTGTTATTGTATGGTAAAACGGATGGTGATTTGAATAACTTCCTGTCATCAGCTGTCTGATTTGGAAAATGCTATCATATGACAAATTTCCAGGATATTTACATGTAAATAACAATATAATGTACAAAATGGAAATTATTAAAAATGATGCAAAAAATATAATTATTGGACGGAAAGCATTCTTTTTTCTTCTTTCCCATGAAAAATATTTAAATTTATCTTTAAAGCAGCATAAAATATTCCATGCTGCAAAATACCCGCCAGCTCCTGTTGATATTATAAGATATGTTATATATACTTGTCTGAACGTCATACCCATATAATCTGGTAAATTATCATCAGAAAACATTGAATAATTTGCTGCCAGAACCATAATTGAAAATACAAAATGAATACATATCAATAACACTCAGGAGTGCATTCGCTGACCAATGGAAAACGCCTATTTTTCATTAAAGTGGCACATAGTTTGAACGGTTTATGTGCGCTGTTAAAACTGCAAACCATCCGTAATAATTGCGGAATAGGAAAGTTCTACATACCCACACTATCCATCATTCGCAGCCTAATAACCATACAACATTATGTGGTTAGGCTGCTGCGTGATAACCACACTGGTATTCTCTGACTGAATCATCCATGCTGAGTGATTTGCTTCTATATATACTCTCAAACTTGCTGCTGTCAATCTGTATATGCACATCATCTGCTTCTTTCGCAAGTTAAAGATTTCAGTGGATTTGACGCAAAGGATTTGTGGCAGTGGTAGATGGAAGTATGTGTCAGGTATCTGGCATAATTTTAATGTTATTCACTCTTTTCATATCTCTGTGTTGAAATTGTCAAATATTCTTCTGTTGTTATAGTTCCAGTTTTCGAATAATCCATCTTTCCAATAGCGAATTTGAAAGAGTAAACAATAGCTCTTACAAAAAAAGAAACAAATATTAAGCAAGACAGAATTGTGAATAAACGTGGAAAACCAGTTATAAGCAGGGTCACGTTAAGAACACCCAAAATACCCATTGTGCTATAAGTTACAATATTAAGAATTTGCTCTTGGTTAAATTTCTTTTTTGATCCACCCTCACTGATCAGTCTGACCGTATCGTTTACAAGCGTTTTTGTTGCCGAATCCAACGAGGTTACAGCAAACGCTAACATTGTCAGAGCTGTAAGAGCATAGATAACCGGTCCTCTTGAAAACGAAAGTGTATATCCTGTTGCGACAGAAACAACATGCCATATAACTGTCAGAGCTATCAGTGAAAACGTCCCATATTTTATAATATCCTTTACTGAATAACCATTACTGCAATAAGCAACAAATCTTCCGCAGAAAACTGACCACGACACTACAGTAGCTTCAAAATACCACCAATATGGATTAGTCAGCCATTCCCGCCAAGGTTCTACATTCAGCATACCTTGGAAAGGAAGAATCTTACTCAAATCTACAGTACTATTATCAAACGTTGATATAGTTGTAAACAACGCTATTGAGGTTATGATGAACATGTAAATGTTAATTCTTGAATATCTCACCAACAGATTAAACTTTACCGAAATTATTGCTAATATTACAATGATGGTTATAACTACTATAATCGGTACAATTCTCATTGCACCTTCAGTATGAAGTGGTGTCAGGATTACCGTTGCCGCCATAGGAATTGATGTACTTAAACCAATAATAATAGATAAAATATTGAGTACCGTGTTCTTTTTTGTTTTATACGTAGCCAAACTATATACACCTGCAATGAGCATCAAGGATGTTTGGCCAATCGTATAAAAAAGGTCAGCATTCCAAGTTCCGTACGTGTTTTGTAGCTCCGACGGAAAGGAACCAACCAGATAAACGCCTGTGAACGTACAAGCCAGCATTGCCATGTAGCTAAACTTACTCTTGATTATTTTATGTTGATCAGGAAGCCAGACAACACGCTTTCCATATTTTGAAAAAAACAGTACAACTGAAACAACTGTACAAGCAATAAAGATGCCTAAATATATCGCCATCATTATGGGATAATCACTCGCTTTTCCTTCCAAATTACCCATGGCTTTTAAATGTTCGAAAAAACTTTCCAAACACACCTTATTTTATCCTCCTATTCAACAATAAAGTCGATCATGTCTAGTGCTTTTTCTGCAGTTCTAATTGCATCCTCAGCAGTTTTCCCTTGTGTAATAACAAGACCCAGGCGGTCAGAACTTTTTCTTAATGGTGTTGCTTCTTCACAGACACCTTTTAGAATTTCAACAGCTTGTACACCCTCTAGTATAGATAAAAATAAATGATGCATAGTT
>DKXQ01000084.1 GCA_002493085.1 Lachnoclostridium sp. UBA7122 | reverse complement strand
GATTTGATGCACCACTGCGTGCTTTATTTAAGCGCAAGCGGCTGCCGGGTGGAAAAATTTTGAAACCGCCAGAGCCATATACTTTTTTAGCTGGACTGCTATACAAACAGCAGAACGTATGTTATAACAGATTATAGGAAATTCATGGCAAATTTCTAATCTATAGAAAGGGGAATGTTACTGCAAAATATGTAACATTATAGAAAGGACTGCAAAGATGGAAAAACACAGTGAAAAAGCTGCGAGGCTTTTTAAAGAAGGATATAACTGTTCACAATCAGTTTTTGGAGCATATGCAGATGAATATGGAATAGACCCTGGACTTGCATTCAAGATTTCTGCATCGTTTGGCAGCGGCATGGGACGCATGCGTGAAGTATGTGGTGCAGTGTCTGGAATGTTTATGGTTGCGGGTCTGGAAACTGGTACGGCCATAGGAAAAGACTTTGCTGGCAAACAGGCCAACTATGAGATGGTGCAGAAGCTTGCAGCGGAGTATAAAAAAAGTAATGGTTCAATTATCTGCAAAGAACTTCTAGGGCTTGTGCCAATGCCAGATGGCAGTTTTATAAAACACCATGGGACAATGACACAAGAAGATAAAAAAGAACTTCTTGCGTCAGGTTTTGAAGATACAAAGCCTGCTGAAAGAAATGGGGAATATTATAAAAAACGTCCATGCCCTGCACTAATTATGGAAGCTTGCGATATACTGGACAGAGTGTTATTTGAAGGTAAAAAACAATAAAAAAGTATCTTGTAACCAGCTTATTTTATTAAAACACCTGGCCTGTATTCATCAGGACAGGTGTTTTTACATTTTCTGCGGCATGCCTGCCTGTATATATCAGCAGCAAAGATATCTTTTTTAAACATCTGCATTGCAGGAGCTTCTAGTTTTCTGGCAGCATCAGCAGTTTTTGTCACCAGTGTAGTCCGGCTTATATTCCTTAATATGCTGCTTTTGCTTTTATTCATCCCCAGAAGTCTTGCATATGGAGTTATCTGGCAGGAATCCAGCCTGTTTTTTAAAGATAATGGAAGTGGCATATTAAAATTATCTGTCTGGATATCCAGTATTATATGCAGCAGTGAACGGGATATCCTGCTGTAAGTATAATCTTTTGTTTTCAGTGTTTTTATAAATCCTGTAAAACTATCATAACAATCTATTTTATTTGCAATGCGGTTTGCAAGCATAGCAGATATATCAAGAAATTCTGCCAGCATATGCGTAGTTTTTGCAATATTGCTTTTATCCAATATGCTTCTTAGCTTATAATAGAGTATATCAGAAAACATATCTTCATTAACCCCAGTCCTGTTTATATTTTGAGAAATTATATCCAGTGTACTTTCTGGAATAAAAGAAGCAGCAGCCTTTAATGGTTCTTTTTCAATGGAAAATATATGCCTTATGGCAGATGCAGAAGCAAAGTTATCTGTACTGTTTTTATAATCCGTACTGTTGTATCCACTGTCACATCTTTTTAATGTAAACGGTTTTATATTGCTTTTTAACAGTTTTAACGCCTTTAAATACTCTACTGCAAGAATATCGTTTGGATTGCCAGGCATACTGCATATCTGTCCTGTATACTCTGGGAAATGCTTCTCTGCAGCCATATACAAGGCTTTGGGATATGACAGGCCTGATTTTACAAAACTATTTACCAAAGAATTAAACTTATAATCATCTGACAAAGTAATATCTGCTGCCATATTTAATAAATCTATGCTGCCACATTCACTTCCAAAACATATGCTGTCAACAAACCCAAGGCTGTCAAGCATGGATATCCCGCCAAGTGCAAACAGGCCAGCGCTTGCTGTTGAATATATTACAGGAAGTTCAAATACAAAATCAGCACCGCCATAAAGAGCCATACTGGTACGGAGATATTTATCTGTAAATGCAGGAGCGCCACGCTGTACAAAATTTCCGCTCATCACAATTACAATATTATCTGCGCCTGTTTGTCTGCGTATAGTATCTATCTGGTATGCATGTCCATTGTGGAAAGGATTGTATTCAGCAATTATGCCTGTTGTCCTCATAAAATCTCCATCCCGCCAGATTAAAATAACAGAAGCTGCCATATCTTTATGGCAGCTCTTATTGTTTTTAGAAACAATTATTATTTCATCTTTACACCGTCAACATAATTTCCAATATCACTTAGATAACCATCATCATCGTCATTATCATATACCTGGTCAAAGTACTGCTCAAAAGCAGATGCAACTGATTCCAGCTCTTCATCGTCACTAATTCCTTCAAATTCAGGATTGCCATCTTCGTCTTCTGAATATTTTAAAAGAATTAACTCATCCTCTGGCATATCCTCTGATGGCTCTATAGGAAGTACAGCAACATATTCTTGTGACAGTTCTTCGATTTCTAACACAGCGATTATTTCTACATCAAACTCATCGCTTGTCCCAGGCGCAATAGTTACTACAACCATTTCATCATCGGATTCATTAAAAAATAAATCTTTATTTTTACTGTTCATAATAAATCAGCAAGGAAAC
>DKXQ01000268.1 GCA_002493085.1 Lachnoclostridium sp. UBA7122 | reverse complement strand
ATATATAATAAAAGGTGGCACACCCCTGTGTGGGGAGGTAACAATTGGCGGTGCTAAAAATGCCGCCCTTGGCATACTTGCAGCAGCTATTATGACAGATGAAACAGTTTTAATTGACAACTTACCAGATGTAAGGGATATCAATGTACTATTAGAAGCTATAAGAGGAATTGGAGCTACTGTTGAACGCATAAATCCGCACACAGTCAGAATTAACGGAAGCACAATCAATAATGTTACAATTGACTATGATTCTATCCGCAGAATACGTGCCTCTTACTATCTGCTTGGAGCCTTGCTTGGCAAGTACAATAAAGCAGATGTAGCCCTCCCTGGCGGATGTGATATCGGCAGCCGTCCCATTGACCAGCACCTTAAAGGATTCCGTGCACTGGGCGCTACTGTAAATATTGAATATGGAATGATTAATACATTTGCGGATAAGCTTACAGGCAAGCATATTTACCTTGACGTTGTTTCTGTTGGTGCAACTATTAATATAATGCTTGCAGCCTGTATGGCTGAAGGCCGCACAGTTATTGAAAATGCTGCTAAAGAGCCACATATTGTTGATGTTGCAAGCTTCTTAAACAGCATGGGAGCTGATATCAAAGGAGCTGGTACAGATAAGATACGCATTAATGGTGTGTCAAAGCTTCATTCAAGTGAATATTCAATTATACCTGACCAGATTGAAGCAGGCACATTTATGATTGCTGCTGCCGCAACAAAAGGAGATGTCCTTATAAAAAATGTGATTCCACGCCATTTAGAGGCAATTTCTGGAAAACTCACTGAAATAGGTGTCTCTGTTGAAGAATTTGACGATGCTGTAAGAGTTTCATCTAATAGCAGGCTTTGCCATACACAGATTAAAACGCTTCCATATCCTGGATTTCCAACTGATATGCAGCCACAGATTTCAACACTGCTTGCACTGTCTTCTGGAACAAGTACAGTTACTGAAAGCATTTTTGAAAACAGGTTTAAATATGTTGATGAACTATCCCGCATGGGGGCTTCTATAAAAGTTGAAGGCAATGTAGCTATTATTGAAGGCATTGACAGCCTTACAGGCGCATCTATCTCAGCGCCTGACCTGCGTGCCGGCGCTGCACTTGTCATCGCTGGCCTTGTAGCAGATGGCTACACTACTATAGATTCTATACACTATATAGAGCGTGGATACGAAAATTTTGAAGGGAAGATGACAGCGCTTGGGGCTTATATGCAGAAAATTCCTATCGATGATGAACGTGCTGTCCAAAAATTTAAATTAAAAGTAAGCTGACTGACAAATTTATGATGCTTTTTTAGGGTATGATGGCAAAAACTGGATGTTATCATACCCTTTTTACCAGATGTCAGTAAAAGAAGGGAGGGATATACATCAGGCCTGGGATATTTAAAGATTACTACCATATACTACAAGTGCATTATGATGCTTCACCTGAAGTAATAAAAGCCGCCTACCATAAATTATGTACAATATATCATCCAGATACAAGCCAAAATCCTAATGAAGATGCGCGGATGCTTGAAATAAACGAAGCTTATCATATACTTGGCAATAGTACAAGCCGTACAGAATATCATAAAAAATGGTTATCGCACTTTACAGACAGGTCTTCATATGTTTCCTCCATTTCATTTTCAAACCGTGGGATTTTGAATGCATCCCCAAAAGACGTACTAGACCAGTTTTTCCATGCAATGCTTACCAAAAACTGGGAAAATTCATATTCATGCCTTTCCCTTGAGGACCAGACACGCATAACTCTTGCACAGTTCAGTGAATGGAGGGAAGCTGTCAGTTCATGTTACGAAATGCAGGATTACCACATACATCCTTATAAAGTATACAATAAGTGCCGTATTGAAGATACTGTTTATCCAAAAGTCACAGAATTTGCAGTTATTATAAATGACTTAGACCTCCAGACATCCAATATAGACAAAAATACAGCACATAAGTATGTAGTATTTGATGGAAATTCATGGAAAGTATGTTTAGGTGTACGTTCAGTAAAAAGGGCTACGCTAAGATTCAAACTTCTTGCACAAAGACGCCAGAACTATGACCCCTTAACTTTATATAAAAATGCTGTTTCACGCAATGACCCACTCACAGGACTGTTAAGCAAAAAGGGATTTTATGACGATACTTTTAAAGAGGTTGAACGGCACAAAAGATATCACAACCCGATGTCTTTTGTAGCAATACAGATAAACTGTGATAACCCGGAAAAAGAGATACAATGCCTTTGCCAATGCGCAAGCATTATACGCTCAAACGCCAGAATTAACGACATTATAGGACGCTTTGGTGATGACCAGATAGTGTGCCTGCTTGTAGAAACTACAGGCGAACAGGCAATGCTTGCAGCAAACAGGTACATAGCTCTTATAAAACAGAGGCAGACTGAAAGATTTACTATCAATGCAGCAATAATGCAATATGAACGGTCACACACTCTGGAAGATACTGTATTTGCCGTATGCTCTGACGCAAGTAAAAGCAACGATACAATTAAAATCATCAAATCAGAATTTTAGGAAAGGGAGGAATGACTATGAAAGAAAAATTTAAACCCAGGCTGGCAGTAAATTTTCTGAGTTTTGTGCTTTTGTCTGTCATAATTTTTGCAGCTGGCAGCACAAAAGCTGCTGCTGATACAAAGGCAACAACATTACAGCAGACGGAAAACACTATGTTTGTAAATGACCATTATACAATACCTTTATCTGATAAGATAAAAAATGCAACATACATTTACACATCCAACAAAACGAAAATTGCTAAAGTCAATTCCAAAGGTGTAATTACAGGTCTTGATAATGGTACTGCGTCAATTAAAATCAGATATAAATATGACGGGGAAATCCATACCGTTGGAACATTTAAAACTACTATAAAAAAGACATCATTAAATGATACATATAAATCATTTGATATGTTGACAGGAGCTACACTAGAGCCGAAACAATACCTTGAGACACCTAACCCGGATGCTGTTTATGTTATTTCCAGTTCCTCAGTTAAAGTAGCAAACGGTGGTTCTGATGGCATTATACACGCCACCAAAGCAGGCAGGGCAGCGATATCAATATACGAAGTATACAATGATAAAACGAGACCTGTAGGCGCAATAGGGGTGTCTGTGACAGGTGCATCTTTTAAAAAAGATGCAATCAAAATGGCATATGGAATGAGTATTAACAATAATGATTTACTTGATGATATGGATAGTGGTGCAAGCTATAAATGGACATCAGGTAATCCCAGCCTTGTCAGCACTTCCAATACAAAAATCTCCTCAGCAAGAAGCGGAAGCAGCACACAGACCTGTGATATCACAGTTGAGGAAACCCTGCCAGATAAAACACAACATGTAATAGGAACATTAAAAGTAACTGTTACTAATGATACATTTGTATCATCTTTAGACCAGGAAATTACTATAGGGTTTGGGGAAGTAATTACTGTTGGCACTAAAATTATAATACACAACAGAGCTTCAGGCGCACAGTATAAACTTATACCAGCAGATATATCTGTACTTTTGCCAGAAGAAGTTAAAAACAACCCTACAAAACTTGAAGCCATAGGCTATGGAACAACTGATGTCATCATTGAAGAAACTAAAAATGGTACAACAAAAACATTAGAAGATACTGTAAATGTAACTGTAAGCCAGGCAAAGATACTTGAAGAATTAACAAGAAACGGCCTTCAATTATCAGTAAACGGCAGCACTTATAATTCATATCCTTTTGAATACAGAAACCTTAAGGCAACTTATAGTTATACATCTGCAAATTCCAGTATATGCAGTGTTGGCTCCAACGGAAAAGAAGATGTACTTGTTGCCGTAGGTAAAAAAGCCGGTGAGACAAAAATATCTGTATATGAAACAGTAACAACTATTACAACAAATACGGCTGGCGCTACAAGTACCCCGGTAATCAACAACACAAGAAAAAAGATAGGGACATTTAAAGTTATCGTAGGTAATAATGCAAACCCATCAAGCAGCCCGTCAGGCAGCTTTATTCCATCAGGCAGTAGCAGCCCGTCAGGCAGCTTTATTCCATCAGGCAGTAGCAGCCCGTCAGGCAGTAGCAGCCCATCAGGCAGTCCTGCCCCGTCAGGTGCCCCAGTCCCATCAGGTGCTCCAGCTCCATCAGGTGCCCCGGTTCCGTCAGGCGGTCCCGCCCCTACAAAAAAACCTGTTGACCCAGGCAATCCAAATGTAGATTTAGATGCCTACTTTGATGACCCTGCCGCCAATAGACTTATTAACAGCATAAACTTTACACACAATGGCAAAACTTATACCGGGTATGTAAGTGACTCAGGACTTGAATGTATATTTGGCGACGAAGAGTACAATCCAGATGGTTATATTGATTATGGTACAGACTTTGATAAAATTGTGAAAGACGATTTTAAAATTAACCTTAAAGGCGGCATTGATATAACGGATATAGAATCCTATGGAACAGAGTGGACTATATCAATAGCACTGCATGATGAAGATGATACCGTTGAAGATGTAACAATAATCCTTAATGAAGAAGAACTTGATACAAAATCAATTCTTTCAAAAATTACTGTCAAAATACCTTATGCACAAAAAGAGATTACAGCGGCAACATCAGATATATATGATGATGAAAATCATTGGTTTGATAATGGCAATAAAGAATTTAAAGTATACTTTACACCAAAACAATATTGTAAGGCAGAAGCACATGAGTTTGATGATTATATAGAAGAAAAAGATTTACCATCAGACCATAAAGAGCCAGAAAAAGATGAAGATGGGCATGATATTAAAGATGAAGATGGAAAAATAGTATATTTTATAAATATTCCTGATGGAACATTATCTGACCTTCCTAATGGCAGGGTATCCTGCAAAATTGAACCAGCAACAGGTGCTGACAGAAATACCGCAGTAACCAGTATTCCAGATATGGCTGAATCTGATGACAACCAGTACTGGACATTTGAAGTTGAATTTGAAAATGGCATGACAGAAGAATTCAGCGTTGAACTTGATGTATTACTTGAAGATTAATTCTATGGAGAAAGCATATGGGCACAAAAGGACATTTCATTGTTTTTGAAGGAATTGACGGAAGTGGCAAAACCACCCAGATAGACCTTTTAAAAAAGCATATTGAAGAAAATGGCTTTATATGTTATAAAACAAAGGAACCAACTGACGGTCCGGTTGGTTCCCTGCTAAGGCAATGTCTTGCAGGCAGTGTACAGACAGATGAAATGACTCTGGCTGCCCTGTTTGCAGCAGACAGGCTCGACCATATACTAAATAACCAGAATGGTCTTCTTAAAAAATTAGATGAAGGGATATCTGTTATATCTGACAGATATATTCTTTCTACATATGCTTATCAAAGCGTAAGAGTACCACTAGACTGGGTTATGGCTTTAAATTCTATGGCAGCGGGGAAGATTCACCCTGACTGCCATATATTTATAGATATTGACCCTGGCACAGCAATGAAGCGGATTGCAAAAGGACGCACAGGCAATGAACTCTTTGAAAACGAAAAGCGCCTGACAGAAACCAGGAACAAATACTTTGATTTATTCAGGCAGTTTAAAGGTACAGAAAATATAATTATAATTGATGGAACACAGAATATTCAAAAAGTATCAGACGATATATGGCAAAGTGTATATAAATATTTTTTATAGAAAGGGGAGTATGACATGGACTTAAGGGTAACACCTATGCAGCAGCTGCAGCAGATTGAACAGAAAGCCCAGACAAATGAAAGCAGTGGTTCTTTCCGTTTCACACTTCTCAATACATTGGAAGAAAATGAGCTAAAAGCCGGGCTTGCTACAATGATGGAAGATATTACCCAGCAAGGCTATAAATTAGGCAAACGCATGGATGTGCGTGATATGAAGCTTTACCGCAAGCTGATAAAAGAATTTATGAATGAAATAGCTGGCCATTCACACAAATTCAGCCGTGAAAACTTTCTTGATAAAAAAGGCCGTCACAGAGTTTATGGAATAGTAAAACAAGTAAATGAAACATTAGATGAACTTGCAGCAGAACTTTTGAAAGATGAAAAAGACCATATTGCAATACTAAGTAAAATAGATGAAATCAGGGGATTACTGCTTGATATTTTCACCTGATTTACTGTTACTATCTGCGTTCACTCCACATATATGCGCAAAACCGGCTAACAGAATTGGAGGATAACTATGGCTAATTTTAGGGATATTATAGGACAACAGCAAGTTAAAACCCATTTACAGAATGCAATAAAACAAAATAATATATCACATGCTTATATAATATGTGGCGAAGCAGGGACAGGCAAAAGAACTGTGTCCGATGCCACCGCACAGACAATACAATGCCAGAACCGTATTGACGGCATGGATTCCTGTGAAATTTGCAAATCATGTATGCAGGCAAAATCGCATAACCATCCTGATATAAAATATATAACACATGAAAAAGTGAGTATCAGTGTTGACAATATCCGTGAACAGCTTACTAATGATATAGATATTAAGCCTTACAGCAGCCAATATAAGATATATATAATTCCTGACGCAGGCAAAATGACTGAACAAGCGCAGAATGCACTGCTTAAAACAATTGAAGAGCCTCCTGCATATGCAGTAATAATACTTATTACAGATAATATTTCAAGTCTTCTTCCCACAATACAGTCAAGATGCATTACTTTAAATTTAAAACCTCTTAATAATGATGAAATTGCAGGATATCTGACATCACATTTTAAACTTGAGCCTGAACGTGCCCAGATTGCAGCAGGGTTCTGCCAGGGAAATATGGGTAAAGCAATACGCTTTGCATCATCTGAAAATTTTCAGGAAATGAAAGACCAGATACTTATACTGTTAAAATCCATAGATAATATGAGTATAACAGATATAGTAAATACTATCAGGGTACTTGCACAAAACAAAAATAATATAAATGATTATCTGGATTTAATGCTTTTATGGTACAGGGATGTACTTATGTTTAAAGTAACAAAAGATAATAATATCCTTTTATACCAGGGAGAGTATAATGCAATATCAAAACAGGCAAGTATGCGTGGATATGAAGATATTGAAAAAATAATAAAAGCTATTGACAAAGCTAAAATACGCCTTAATGCCAATGTAAACTTTGATGTTGCAATGGAATTAATGCTACTTGCTTTCAAAGACTAAATGATAATGGAGACTAGTTATGATACTAATAATAGGCGTCAAATTCCGCAAATCTGGCAAGGTTTATTATTTTGACCCTGCCGGGCTTTCTATTGAAAAAGGAAATCATGTTATAGTTGAAACTGCACGTGGTGTAGAATATGGTACTGTCGTTTTAGCACCACGTAATATAGATGATGAAAAAGTTATACAGCCATTAAAACCTGTAATACGCATTACAACAGAAGAAGACGACAATATAAATGCAGAAAACAGAATACAGGAAAAAGAAGCATTTGATATATGTCTGGAAAAAATTAAAAAACATGGGCTTGAAATGAAGCTTATAGATTCTGAATACACATTTGACAGAAATAAACTTTTATTTTATTTTACTGCTGATGGAAGAATTGATTTCCGTGACCTTGTAAAAGACCTTGCAGCAATTTTCCGGACACGCATAGAACTCAGGCAAATAGGCGTAAGGGATGAAACAAAGCTGATGGGAGGCATAGGCATATGTGGCAGGCCTCTTTGCTGCCACACATATCTTTCCGACTTTGCCCCAGTATCAATTAAAATGGCAAAAGAACAGAACCTCTCACTAAATCCTGCTAAAATTTCAGGTGTATGCGGACGGCTTATGTGTTGTCTTAAAAATGAAGAAGAAGCTTATGAATATTTAAATAGTACACTTCCAAATATAAATTCCCAGGTAAAAACAAATGATGGATATGAGGGAACTGTCCACAGCGTAAGTGTATTAAAACAAAAAGTTAAAGTGCTTGTTACAAGAGAAAATGGTGATAAAGAATTACGTGAATACAATACACGTGAACTCATATTTGAAAAAAGGCAGGCTTCTTTAGATGTGAATACAGTGGCGATGCCTCTTCCAGATGAAGAGTTTGATGAAAATGCCCTTAAAGAACTTGAACAGATGGAACAAAATGATATAGAAGACCTTTCAGATGCTATTAACGGACAGCCCCAGAAACGTCAGGCACAGCAACAGAAAAAATATCCAAAAAAGCAAAATAATAAACAAAAAAGCAATAAAGGCTCTTATAACAGCCATAATAGCAAACAGAATAAAAACAATACACAACAGTCCAATGATAATAAAAAGCACAACCGTTATAATAATGGACACAATTATAACAAACAAAACAACAGCCATCATAATTAATATTTGTATTGGAGACTATATGTCTGGTGAAAAGAACTTTTTACATCCAGATGAGAGACTGGATGACCTGCAGATAAAAGATTACAAGATAATACAACATCCCAGAAAATTCTGCTTTGGGATGGATGCAGTTTTATTATCCGCCTTTGCAAACTTGCGCAAAGGCGATAATGTTTTAGACCTTGGCACAGGCACAGGAATACTGCCTATACTGCTTGCTGCAAAAACTGATGCAGCACACTATGATGCACTTGAAATACAGCCTGAAAGTGCTGATATGGCAAAAAGAAGTGTCCTGCTCAACAGACTTGAAAGCAAGATAAATATTGTATGCGGGGACATCTGTAATGCTTCAGGAATATTTGGCAAAGGCATATTTAACGCAGTTATAACAAATCCTCCGTATATGAATAACAATCATGGATTAAAAAATCCTGAAATGCCAAAAGCAATCGCAAGACATGAAATACTGTGCACTCTGGATGATGTTATACGTGAAAGTTCAGCCGTATTGAAAGAACATGGCAGAATGTATATAATTCACAGGCCATTCCGGCTCGCAGAAATATTTGATAACTTAAAAAAACATAAACTTGAACCAAAAAGAATGTGCTTTGTACACCCATTTATAGATAAAGAGCCAAATATGGTACTTATAGAGGCTGTTAAAGATGGAAATCCTATGATTAAGATAGAGCCGCCAGTTATTGTCTATGACACGCCAGGAAAATACACAGACAGGATTTTAAAAATATACGGTCCCTATATCTAAAACAGCAGATTATACAAACAGAGAGGTAAAATAATTATGCCAGGAACATTATATTTGTGCGCTACCCCTATTGGAAACCTTGAAGATATAACATTACGTGTATTGCGCACTCTTAAGGAAGCAGATATTATCGCAGCAGAAGATACAAGAAATACTTTAAAACTGCTTAACCACTATAATATCAGAACGCCTATGACAAGTTACCATGAATATAATAAAATAGATAAAGCAGAAACTCTGGTAGCCAGACTGTCAGAAGGAAAAAATATAGCACTTGTTACAGATGCAGGAACTCCTGGGATATCTGACCCCGGAGAGGAAATTGTTAAAAAGGCATATAAGGCAGGAATACCAGTTACATCACTGCCAGGCGCATGTGCATGCATAACGGCAATTACACTGTCAGGACTGCCAGCAAGACGGTTTGCATTTGAAGCATTTCTTCCCGCCAGTAAAAAAGAACGTAAATTAATAATTAATTCCCTTAAAGAGGAAACACGGACAATTATAATATACGAAGCGCCACATCACTTAACAAACACCCTTTCTGAACTTTATAATGCCCTGGGCAACCGTAAAATAACTATCTGCCGTGAACTTACAAAACTTCATGAAACCATACAGCTTCACACACTTTCATCAGCAGTAGAATATTATAATAATAACCAGCCAAAAGGTGAATATGTCCTTATAATAGATGGCTGTTCCTTTAGTGAACTGGAAACCAGAAAGCGTGAAACATGGCAGCAGATAAGTATTGCTGAACATATGGATATCTATCTTTCAAAAGGATTTTCTAAAAAAGATTCTATGAAAAGAGTTGCCTCTGACAGAGGGATACCAAAACACGATGTTTATAAGTCTCTTTTATCATCAGAAGAATAAATTCCTGTAAAATGGAAATAATGACTAGCAAAGGAGGCTGGCCATTATGAAATTTTACAGAAAACATTTAATTTTAAAAAGCCTTGGAATATTATTAATAATTAGTGTATTTACAAAAATTTCCAGTACAGATAATTTATACTATATTAAAAATATAAACCAGACTACAAAAGAACTGGTATTCCAGACAGGAATAACCAGCCAGTCACAGGCATTAGATACAATAACTTCCCTTATCAGAAAATATGATAAAAATACTAAAAACATTTCAGGTAATGATGCAGGAAACTATTGTGACTATTACTTCTACAGCCATAAACTCAATAATGATTATGGAATTATGCCACTGTCCCAAGGCTCAAATATACATGTGGCAATTACTGATGCACCAGTCCATATCTATATTGGTACACCATATATAGACTATGATTTTTAAAATGCTACCTTGAAACCATTCTGTCCTTATGGCACATCCTGCGGTTTCTTCTATATGCCATTTCATTACACAGCATTACCTGTACAAGTGCAACAAACCACTTTTTGTCACTTTCACCACAGCAGCTGCTAAAGCTGTCTTTTTTGCACAGCTTATTTGCAATCCTCTCTACTGTCACTTTATCAGGACATTCATCATACATTACACTTCCATCATATTCCATCTTATCACATAGCTCTTCTACTTCCATTTGTAAATCTTTTATTTCAGGAGGATACAAATACTTATTATCAAACATTTTTTCACTTCTGCCCGTTTCTGTCAATTCTAAAGGAAAAGTCATCATATTACCTTTTAAGTAACAATTTTTTTTGTCCATATATTAACCTCATCCGATATCTTAGAATAAGAAATTTATATTAATATATGCATTAAATACATAAGTGTGCAGATACTTTTAAAAATTTTTTAACTTAGCTAAAATAGTTGTTTTTTTTGAAAAAAAACATTATACTATGAAACGATAGTGGAACTTTACCTGGGGAATTATTTGTAAAAAAATGGTAAACAACATATTTTTTATGTTATAATATAAACTGGAAGC
>DKXQ01000113.1 GCA_002493085.1 Lachnoclostridium sp. UBA7122 | reverse complement strand
GACTTGTAGCGACTATTCGAACTCAATCGTTGCTGGTGGTTTTCCTGTACAATCATACAAAACTCTGTTTACTCCTTTTACCTCATTCACAATTCTTGATGCAATTTTACCCAGTACTTCCCAGGGTATTTGTGCAAATTCAGCCGTCATGAAGTCTGATGTGTTCACAGCACGAAGTGCTATTGCATAATCATAAGTCCTGTCATCTCCCATCACACCAACAGACTGCATATTTGTCAGCGCTGCAAAATACTGTCCAAGATTTTTATCCAGCCCTGCTTTAGCAATTTCATCTCTGTAGATGGCATCTGCTTCTTGTACAATATAACACTTTCCAGATGTGACTTCTCCTATAATTCTTATCCCAAGCCCTGGTCCTGGAAATGGCTGTCTGAATACCAGATGTTCTGGTATTCCAAGTTCAAGGCCTGCTTTGCGTACCTCATCTTTAAAAAGCATACGCAATGGCTCTATTATTTCTTTAAAATCTACACAGTCAGGAAGCCCTCCTACATTGTGGTGTGATTTAATTACTGCTGAATTTCCCAGTCCTGATTCTATAACATCAGGATAAATAGTCCCTTGGACAAGATAATCCACAACTCCAATTTTCTTAGCTTCTTCCTCAAAGACCCTTATAAACTCTTCGCCAATAATCTTGCGTTTTTTTTCAGGTTCTGTTATTCCCTTGAGTTTTGCATAAAAACGCTCCTGGCAGTTTACACGTATAAAATTAAGGTCATATGGTCCTTCTGGACCAAATACAGCTTCTACTTCATCACCCTCATTTTTACGTAAAAGCCCATGGTCTACAAATACACATGTAAGCTGTCTGCCAACTGCTTTAGATAAAAGAACTGCTGCAACAGAAGAATCAACACCACCTGATAATGCACATAAAACCTTGCCATTACCAACTTTTTCACGTATGCTTTTTACTGTTTCATCTACAAATGATGACATTTTCCAGTCACCATTACATCCACATATATCATACACAAAATTAGAAAGCATTTTCTTTCCTTCTTTTGTATGCATGACTTCCGGATGGAACTGTACAGCATAGAGTTTTCTTTCAACACATTCCATCGCTGCAACTGGACATACACTGGTAGACGCACAAATCCTGAAACCTGCTGGAGGTTCTGGGATATAGTCTGTATGGCTCATCCATGTCACAGTTTTTTTTGAAACATTGCGAAACAGTACTGAAGTATTGTCTGTTTCCACTTCTGTTTTTCCATATTCGCTTACTGGTGCAGTTTCAACTTTGCCCCCTGACAAATATGCTATAACTTGTGCTCCATAGCATATGCCAAGTATAGGTATATCCAGTTCAAGAAGTTCTTTAGTACAACGTGGTGACTTTTCACTATATACACTGTCTGGTCCGCCTGTAAAGATTATTCCTTTGGGATTCATCTCTTTAATTTCTTCTAAGCTTAATGTATATGGATGCACTTCACAGTATACACTGCACTCCCTTACACGTCTTGCAATAAGCTGGTTATATTGTCCTCCAAAGTCTAGAACAATAACTAACTCTTTATCCATGCTTTTTTATTCCTTTCTAAAATATTGTAAATTAACTGTTTTAAATTTTTATGTACAATAGTGTGACAAATTCAAATGCTCTTAAATTTTTGATAATATTTATAATACAGCAATATTTTTCTGTTTTCAAGATATATTAAAGCACTTTTTGTTTCTTTATCCATTTTCCAATATGCCAGAATACAAATCCTGCAAAAATGCCAGCCAGTGCTCCCATACTGTCTATCCCTACATCTAGAATATTTCCATCCCTGCCTTCTACAAAAAGCTGGTGGACTTCATCAGTGCAGGCATAAAATGCAGCAAATAACTCACTGCACAGAAATATTTTAATGTTTTGGAAATTTATGGCAGGATTTTTTATAAAAGCAAGGGCAAATGGCAGGACAAGGGTACACCCAAGTGCCATATATTCAAGAAAATGCCCTGTTTTACGTACAATATGATGAATCAGTCCATAAATCTGTGATTCTTCTGTGACAGTTTTATCCGTGAATTCTTCTACTATATCTACTACAATATCTGTTAAAGAAAGGCTTGTTTTTGATGAATCATCTGCTACACTTGCAGAAAACCTGAAAATAATAATCATAATACAAATTGATGGAATCCATGCAGCAATATACTTTAAAATAGATTTCTTGTTATTTTTATTTAACATATTTAATTTCCATCCGCTAATTATTATTTAATACTGCCCAGTTTACGGCGCTGCTTTATTAATTTAAGATGTCTTTGCTGGCTGTTAATATTTTTGTATTGTACCATATATTGCGCTGGAACTGGCCTGTATATAATAATATAATAAAACATATAAAGTGCAGCAGCACACACAAGGTCAACAAATGAATGTTGCTTTAAAAATAATGTTGACAAACATATTAAAATACATAATATAAAAGAACTGTTTTTTACCCATTTTTTATCTTTAAAACATTTGCTGCTGGCAAGTGCAACATGTATAGCAATTGAATTATAAACATGTATGCTTGGACAGACATTAGTATCTGTATCTGCTGCGTATAATACTGATATTATATTTGTAAATATATTTTCTCTTTCAAAAGTTACAGGCCGCATATTCTGTGCATTAGGAAAAAACGTATATATAACCAGGCTGGTAGTCATGCCCACAACCAGTATTGCAGCACATCTATAAAAATCATCTATATATTTCGTCTGAAAAAAGAGGAAAACAAGACTTAAGGCCACATATGCAAACCATAAAAGATATGGTATTATAAAAATTTCACAAAATGGTATCCAGTCATCTACAATACAATGTATCTCTTTAAATTTTATACCATCCCTCTGTTCAAGTAATATAAACCAGACCATATATATTGGAAGATACAATATTATAATTGCATGTTTATATTTAAAGAGAAGCTGTTTTAATTTATTCATTTGAAAATCCTCCACTTGGTTGGTTTTATTACCATTTATTAGAATGTTTCCAGTCTATTTCTTTGCGTATATATGCAAATGTTTCTTTTTCGCCTTTTTCTGCCAGCATGTTGAGAAGTTTTTCTAACATGCTGCGTGTATCAGGGTGAAGTACATAATGGTCTTTATTTTTTGTATAATATGCAAGTGGAAATGAATTATTATAGGTGTCCCTGTTATAATTTTTACTTGCAGCAACCCTGTCACAAAACATTTCAAGAACATACCTTTCAGGCATTGGCATACCCTGCAGTCCATCCTGCGGCTTAATAGAATAATCTATCCAGTATTCAAAATGATGTTTATTGCGGCCTTTATGATGAAGCCATGCTGATGAATAGCCATGCTCCTGCTTTTCTCCAAAATTCGGGCTTCTCTTACCACCCTGGTAATATTTTACACCAGCCAGAAATTCAACAGGATTATATTTAGACCAGTCATGCATTATGCCCTGCTTATAGAGTCCTGCCTTGAAACAAAGCCTGCGTACAAGTTTCTTATGATGAAGTATAGTTTCCAGATGCCCTAGAAAATTTTTCCATAAACTCATAAAATCTTTCCACTTCCAGTTAATTGATACATAATATTTTCGTGCTAATTATATTCCATTATAGATTTCAAGTCAATTGATGTTATATAATTTTAATTTACTTTTCACTTTTCAGACTTTGCATTTGCGGAAATAAAGTATTTGCTTAATTAGACAAGTAGCTATATAATGATGTTGGACTCAAAAGTATTTTATATATTGCAAGAAAACTTGCCTTAATTTGTAGTGCTTTTAGGATTCCAGAGAGGAGATTTTAACATGTATACATTTAACAGCCGTATACGATATAGTGAAACTGATGAAACAGGATGTTTAAGCCTGGATGCAATTATAAATTACATGCAAGACTGCAGTAATTTTGAATCAGAAGATTTAGGAGTTGGGATTGACTATCTGTATAATAAAAAAATTATGTGGATGCTTAGCTCATGGCAGATAGTTATCAGGCACTATCCATCCTTTGGCGGACAAATAAAGATAGGTACACAGTCATATGGTTATGATAAATTAATAGGGTACCGGAATTTTCTTATAACAGATGAATATGGCAGGGAAATTGTAATTGCTAATTCTAACTGGGTGCTTATGGATATGCAGACAGGCAGGCCTATTATAATACCGCCAGAAATTGGTGATATATATGGAAAACATGAACCATTTAAGATGGACTATGCACCAAGAAAAATAAAATTGCCTGCTGATGGAAAAGAATGTGAAGAGTGTATTATAAAGGAATACCATCTTGATACTAACCATCATGTAAATAATGGCCAATATATAAGGATAGCTATGTTTGCACTTGGCATAAACGACAGGGTAAAAGAACTTCGTGCCGAGTATAAAAAACAAGCTCTTTTAGGTAATAAAATTATCCCTGTAGTTTACAAAGAAAAAAATAATGCATATGTATCTCTTAATAGCGAAGATGGAAGAGCCTATGCAATAGTACAATTTATTTTTTAGGAATTATTGATTTATATGGTTATTACGGTTATATTATTTTTTCTTGAAGAGGTTTTTAAACGGTGGACAACATAGACAAAATAAATTATTTAAAAGATTTTAAGAAAGGACTTCATGACGGAATACCAATCGCACTTGGATACATTTCTGTAAGTTTTACATTTGGGCTGATGGGAACAGCTTCGGGCCTTCCTTGGTGGCAGACACTGCTTATTTCCATGACAAACCTTACATCAGCAGGCCAGTTTGCGGGGCTTGAAATAATGGTTACAGCAGGCAGTTTTATTGAAATGGCGTTAACACAGCTTGTTATCAATCTGCGGTACGCCCTTATGTCAATTTCATTATCACAAAAAACTGACCATACATTTAACTTGCCAGTAAGGCTGATGGCTGGCTTTGGCGTGACAGATGAAATATTTGCAGTAGCCGCAGGCAAAAATAAAACTATAAGTAAATACTATATGGCAGGACTAATCTTAATACCATATTTTGGATGGGCAGCAGGTACAGCAGCAGGTGCGCTTCTTGGAGCAGTTATTCCAGAAGCTGTTGGCAATGCATTAGGAATAGCTATATATGGAATGTTTATGGCGATAATAATTCCACAGGCAAGGGATAACAGCAAATGTCTTATAGTTATAATAATTGCTGCTGCTTTAAGCTGTTGTTTTAAATGGATACCTGTGCTTGAAGATATATCTTCAGGCTTTGTAATTATAATATGTGCAGTTATTGCATCTGTTACAGGTGCATTACTGTATCCTGTTGAAGATGAGGTGGAAGAATAATGGCATTAGAAAAATATTTTATATATCTTGCAGTAATGGCAGGAGTTACATATCTTATAAGGGCATTGCCTCTTGCCTTATGCAGGGGCAAAGTTAAAAACAAATTTGTCAAATCATTCCTTGCATATGTACCATATGCAGTTCTGGCTGCTATGACATTTCCTTCTGTTATATATTCTACAGGAGAACTTGTGCCAGGAATTGCCGGAACAATTACAGGCCTTTTCTTTTCATATAAAAGAAAAAGCCTGCTTATGGTAGCGGCAGCATCATGTGCAGCAGCTTTTGTGGCCAGTTTTCTATAGTTTTTAACTATGCCACTATTCCATTTCGTTTATTACCCCTGCAAAAATAGGAATTTCATTATATACATCACTGATAATAAATAAAAATGGGCGGTTACAGTTTAATTTAAATTTCTCATCTGGAATTCCACCACCATCTTTTATTCCGACTTCAGTATATGAAGCTATGCTGCACCCATTTTCATCTATTGCTACTTTTGTAGACTGTTGAACTTTATCAACAAATAAACTATCCATCTGGTTTTTATCCACAAACTTTTCAAAACCATTTCCTGGCTTAAATATATCTGTTATCCCCATATCCTGCATTATTGGAATTAAATCCAGATGGCTTGTAGTAATCTGGAATTTTGGCAAAAGCAGTGTCACTTTACCAGATTTTTCCCCTTTATATTTAGTGCTGATATCCAGTATTTCTTCAATATCTTTTTGCAGTATTTCTTCTAATGATGCTTCCTTATCTGGCAAAAAAACGGTCATACACAGCCCACTTTCAAAACCTAGCGTGACAGCAGAAAAACGGTCTCTTTTATAGAAAGATCTGTTATCTATCCGCTTCATAAAATCACATTGTGTAGTGCTGCCATCAGCGTTATAAAATATAGCTTTTTTCGTATATTCCTTATTAAATGTAGTGCTCCACTGGTCATAAAAACAGGCAGAAGACAATAGCATAAATGCTGTCTGTGGGCTTGTTTCAATACTGCCAGCCTGTTCGTTTAACACATTTCCTGTCATATTATTGACCCAGTTCTGTATAGCCTTATCCATAGATTTTGTGCCCATTTTTCCCTGATGTGTAGAAGCATAATAATTATCAGCCAGAATCTTTAACACATCTTTATCATAATTAACATTATCATTTAACCATATAGAATCTCCCAGAATACATTTTGAAATATTATTGTCACGATAAATACTATTCCAGATATTTTTACTCTGTTTTCCCACATTATTAATTGATTCCTGCCCCAGCGCATCAAGAAGCTGTTTCTGTGTCTGCCCGTCTGTCACTTCTGCCAGCATTGCCATGCAAAGATACAGATTAACTGGTGAATATGCCATATTTGTATCATCTGCACCAGTCATAATATTGCTTATAGTCTGCTGGTAAAAAGGCTTAAGATTCTTTAAATAGTTCTTATCCGGCTCTAAATCTTCGTTATCCAGTAAATTATCTTTATTTGGATATACAACACGCTGTAACCGCTTTACTTTGTATTTTTTTGAATCTGCGCTAGTACTGCCAGAACTCTTTTTATTCTCATTACCAGAATTATCACTGCCAGAAGCAACAGGTAGATTGTTATCTGGCAAAGGCACTACTTTATCTTCTTTTTCGTATTTTTGCATATTGCCTTTAATCCCTGATGCCAGTATACATAACGCTGCAACTGCTGCCACCACGAAAATATATTTAAAACTTTTGTATATTTTCTTATGCTGTTTTCCAGTTCCATACAAACTTTCTGCAGTATCATGCACAAATTCTTCCCTGACATCCTCTATTTTTTCAAATAACTTTTTTCCTTTCATAAATATCCTTCCTCCTCAAGCTGTGCCTTTAAATCTTTCCGCATACGGAAAAGTACACTTTTAACTTTACTTTCACTTAATTCATACTTCTGTGCAATTTCTTTAATTGAAGCTGCAAAATAATAGCGTGCAAGAAAAATCCTTCTCTGCTCTTTCTTTTTATTTTGTAAAAAAATATTAATTTCCTGCACCAGTTCACTGTACCACAATTCATCTTCTACATGGTGCGATGAAGCAATAGTTTCATCCAGTTCCACAAAGATTTCATCCATACTTCCTCCTCTCTTCTGTGCATTATTATATTCATAACGGTTTAGTGCAAGATTGCGCACAATCCGGCACAGATAAGGCATCAGGGGAAGCGGACGGTTTGGCGGTATACTGTTCCACAATTTCAGATAGCCGTCATTTTCACATTCCTCTGCATCCTGGCGGTTATGCAAAATGTTATTAGCAATATGCATACAGAGATTTCCATACTTTTCCTTTACCACACAAACCGCCTCCTCTTTACGCTGCCAGAACAGTTCAATAATTTCACTCTCTTCCATATTTATTTTCCTCCATCCTCTGTATTTCTCTGGCTTATATATTTTACAAATTTTCCCATGATTATATTTAATATCTTTTATCTTATATAACAGATTATAAAATATTACGTTGCAAAGTCAAATTGACAACTTTAAATTATATGGTTCTGGCAATTTCAAAATTTTTCCACCTGTGCGGTT
>DKXQ01000237.1 GCA_002493085.1 Lachnoclostridium sp. UBA7122 | reverse complement strand
AATATGTTGTTTACCATTTTTTTACAAATAATTCCCCAGGTAAAGTTACACTATCAAACTTTATTCTCCTGTAAGCAAAAGCCTTGGTGTATTTTTCCTGATTTTTATAGACAGCAGGCATGTAATTCCAAAAGCAGACAGTATAAGCCCTGCCCCGGCAGCAATAGTAAAACCGGCAGGAATAACAAATGTACATTTTACAATCCCTATCCCGCTTAAGAAAATGGCCACAAGGGGATTTATAATAATACTGCTTATAATAAGCCCTGTAACTGTTGAAATGGCCACAGCGGGCATAAAACTAACTGCTGTCTGGAAAATTAGCTGCCCTGTTGTAAAGCCAGTTGCCTTTAAAATTCCGTAATCCAGTTTTTTATTGTTTAATAGTGTCCTTACAAGCAGATACAGTACCAATGTGATTATAACTGCACTTAATATAAGAACAGCTATTACAATAATTTTCATAAGAGAAATATAAATTGATGCAGTACCATTAATTGCTAACTGTATATTTACGGTATTATTTATACCATTTTTAAATTCTTTGCTTATTTTAGCATTAAATGCATCTATTTCTGTTCCATCTGTAATATTAATATAGTAACTTACATTCTGTAAACTGCCCATGCGTTCATAGCCGCTACGGGTCAGCAGACAGTCTTTTCCAAGATAATTAGATACCTGTGTCAGTCCGCAGATAATATACTCTGCTTTATTACTCTCTGCTGACAGGGTAATATTATCCCCAGGCTTTAAGCCCTTTTCTTTTGCGTATTTTGCTCCTATTGCCACTTCGTTATCATACTTTGGAAAGCGTCCTTCAAAACAGACACTCTGGTTATTTACATCCTGAAAGTCATCTGATAAAGTTGCAGACAGTGCAATCCCGCCATCATGGCACAATTCTACTGTGTGGTAAAGATAACATTTGGATACACTGTTATTTTTATCCATCTTCTGTAAAAATTCTTCTTCAATTTCCGTATTAATATTGATGCATGAATCTGCTACTTCCCCTACAATCATATTGATAAACGGGTCTATATCTGCAATCATGTTTTCTGTCATAAGGCCTGAAAAAACAAGCACAAGTGAAATGACAAACATTGTAATACAGACGGTGATATTTTGTTTTATTCCTGATAACGTCATTTTAAGTGCAAGTGCAAGATTAAGCGGCAGATGTGACTTTTCAAGCAGAATATAATTGTGTTTAAAATTGTGTGTCTGGATGCCCTGGCGCAGTGCAATTATAGGTTCTATTTTCTTTATCCTGCGTGATGGCAGCCACACAGCAAATGCAACAACACAGCTTAAGGATAAAACTGTAACTATTAATGGCAGCGGCAGAAACTTTATTTTATATGGGATTCCCGTCTGCGAAACCATCATATCATTTATTGAAGGAAACAGGCAGTAAGAAAGTCCGGTTCCAGCCAGGGCAGCAGTAATTGCCACTCCCAGAAACTGCAGCATAAGTGCAGCAATAATCTGTCTGCTTTTATATCCAACTGCTTTAAGGACACCAAGCTGTTTCATATTCTTTTGGATATAGTTTATGACATTAGAAACAATAACAACAATGACAATAAGTGTTACTAAAAATGCAGCAACACTAACAATTCCTGCACATATCATCTGTGAAATATAGCGTGTGGATGATACAAGATTATAAGAATTACTTAAAGAACTGGCAGCAGGATATTTTGAGGATATTTTATTTTTCAGTTCTGCTTCAAAATCCTCACTTTCAGTTTTGTCATTAATCCGCACAGAGATAAGTGAAGACTTTACTGCAGTCCCTTTTTTCTCCAATTCTTTATACTTGTCTTTACTAAATACAAGCATACACATGCTGCAGTTATGTGAACCTGCCATTACACTGTTTAAGAAACCACATATATTATAACTGGATAAGGTAGTGCCTATTGTGATATCTATTGTACTGCCAGCTGCAATACTGCTGTCTATTCCATAAATCATAGGCATGTAAATGCCACTTTTATCCCCGCTTTCTTCTATAATCTCTGTTCTTTCAACCTGGCGGTTTAATGCGGCCTGTTTCTCAAGAATTATACAGCTAGTGCTTACTTCACCGCCATTATATTCAAATGAAGCATCTGCCATTAATATATCATCAATACAGTACTGTGTTACACGTGTATCCTCCTTAAGTATTTTTGCAATAAAGTCCTGTAATTCTGCACCACATTTATCTAATGCAATAGTAACATGCCCTGCATTGAGTTTGTCGTGATAGCGGTCAAAATTACGCTTATAATCAGAAGACAGCATAAGCCACAAATTAAGCATACATGATGCCGCCAGTATAAGAATAACTATTGCTGCTGTCTGTCCTTTTGTCTTGCAAAGATTACATCTGGCGATTAAAAAACTCTTTTTTGTCATATTACCACCCCATTTCTGCAAGAAATCCAGACAATTTATTGTGTCTTTCTGCATCACCGTGCTTATAAATGCCAAGGTTACATTCACCTAAAACCGCACCATCTTTTAAGTACAGTATACGGTTTCCACGCCTGGCAGAGCGCATATCATGTGTTACCATAACTACACTCTGGCCCTGTCCATTAAATCTGGTAAGCGTATCAAGTACGTCCAGCCCTGTTTTGGAATTAAGGGCTCCTGTTGGTTCATCTGCAAAAAGAAGTTCCGGGGAATTAATAAGTGCACGCACAATACCCGCCCGCTGCGCTTCACCACCTGAGAGCTGTGCAGGAAACTTTTTCTGTGTTTCTTCAGATATATCTACTGCTTTTAATAATTCCTTAGCATAGTGTACAAGTGCTTTTTTATCTTTGTTTACAAGAAGCCCTGCAGAAAGTATATTGTCCATTACACTCATCCCGTCAATCAGATAAATCTGCTGGAATACAAATCCGCAATGTTCACGCCTGAATACTGCAAGTTCATCAGGGCTTAAGCCCGATATTACTTTGTCCCCAAATGTAACTGTGCCAAGAGATGGCGTATCCATACCTGAAAGCGCATATAACAGCGTGGACTTTCCTGCCCCGCTGGCTCCCATAATTACAGTAAAATCTCCCCGGTAAAGTTCAAGGTCAATATTTTTAAGAACGTGCTGTAAAGTTCCATCATTTGAAAAAGACTTGCTTAAACCTTTGGTTTTTAATAATACCTCTTTCATAAATTTTCCTCCATATATTTAGTCAAGCGGATATTCGCAATCC
>DKXQ01000213.1 GCA_002493085.1 Lachnoclostridium sp. UBA7122 | reverse complement strand
TTCTGGCATCAAAGGTCTTGCAGAAAAGTTAGCCGAATATGGCGCTGATAAGGTTATCGTTGTTGATGACCCTGAATTAAAAGATTACAGGACAGAGCCTTATGCTCATGCAATGGCTTCAATTATCAATGAGTACAAGCCTGAAATAGTGCTTGTTGGCGCTACTGCAATCGGAAGGGACTTAGGTCCGAGAGTTTCAGCAAGGGTTAAAACAGGTCTTACAGCTGACTGTACAGTGCTTGAAATTGGTGATTTCCCACTCAATCCAATTCCTGGACAGGAACAGAAGCACAACCAGTTATTGATGACACGTCCTGCATTTGGCGGCAATACAATAGCTACAATCGCCTGCCCGGACAACCGTCCACAGATGGCAACAGTACGTCCAGGTGTTATGCAGAAAATTGAGCCAGTAGCAGGTGCAAAGGCTGAAATTATAGAATTCAATCCTGGATTTACTCCAGATAACAAGTATGTTGAAATCTTAGAGATAGTTAAAGAAGTTTCCAACACTGTAGATATTATGGATGCTAAAATACTTGTATCAGGCGGACGTGGTGTAGGAAGCAAAGAAAACTTCCAGATTCTCCAGGACCTTGCAGATGTAATTGGTGGTACAGTAAGCTGTTCACGTGCAGTAGTTGACAGTGGCTGGATGCCAAAAGAATTACAGGTTGGACAGACAGGTAAGACAGTACGCCCTAATGTATACTTTGCTATTGGTATTTCAGGTGCTATACAGCATGCAGCAGGCATGGAAGAATCCGATATAATTATTGCAATTAACAAGGACGAAACAGCTCCTATCTTTGAAATAGCTGATTATGGTGTTGTTGGAGACCTTAACAAGATAGTTCCAAAGCTTACAGAGGAATTAAAGAAAGTTGTAAAATAGTACATAATCTATTGTACTTGTTTATATTGGCAAGGACATCTGGTACTTCCAGATGTCCTTGTTTCAGTTATTATAAAAAACTAAAAGATAAAAATTCAAGGGGAATATTACTATGTCAGGAAAAACACATATTGCTGTTGGTACTGCTGTGGCACTTGCAGTTTTACAGCCAATGGAAGGGCCACAGCTGGTAACAGGTATCTGTGCTGCAGTTGTAGGGTCTGTTATAAGTGATATTGACGTGGACACATCCATATCAAGCCGTGGCATTAATAAAGCTGCTGCCATCTATATGACTGTGATATTTGTAGCAGTTGTTGTGGAACTTTTGTTTCACGTTGGCATTGTAAGCTTAATCCAGAAAAACAGCATGTGGATGCGGGTTGCTACAGGAATAGCCCTGTTTATGAGTGTCTGTGCTTTTGGCAAAATACAGCCTCACAGGTCATTTATGCATTCCCTGTCTGCATTATTAATTTTATCAGGTGCGGTAGCACTTATATATCCGGCAGCAGTACCATACTTTTCCATTGCTTTTATAAGCCATATTCTGGCAGATTTACTTAATTATAAAAAAGTGCGTTTATTCTATCCATTAAAAAAAGGGATAAGTTTTAAAATCTGCCATGCTACAGGACTTGTCAATTCAGCCCTGTTTATTGTTGGAACATCTGCTGTCGTCATAGAAATGGCATTATACGTATATTATAAAATTTTTTAAAAAAAAAGCATATCTTTTTGGAAGTTATTTTATATTGAGATTTTGAATAATTTAATATATACTATACCTTGTTTTCTATATTACTGTTACTTCTATTTTATAAAACAGGAGGATATGCCATGCGTGGAATAAATACACAGACAAGAAAAATCAGAAAACAGGTATTTGAAGAAGTTGCACGTGCTGCTTATAAATGTGGTGATAATGCCAGTGTAAGCCATGAACTGGAAGAAATACCATATAAGATAACACCATCTGATATACCAGTATACCGTGAAAGTATCTGGAGGGAGAGGGCTATTGCGTCTGAAAGGGTACGTCTTGCAATGGGGCTTTCACTGCGTCCGCTTGACAGGCCTGTCCATATTACTGAGGGTTTTGCAGACAGCAATATTGCTGAAAAATACTATGAGCCGCCTCTTATGCAGGTTATTCCATCAGCTTGTGATATGTGCGAAGATAATAAAGTTGAAGTTTCAAATATGTGTCATGGCTGTGTTGCCCATCCATGTATGGAAGTCTGTCCTAAAGATGCTATCTCCATGGTAAATGGCTATGCATTTATTGACCAGGATAAATGTATTAAGTGCGGAAAATGTATTGGCATCTGCCCTTACCATGCAATTATTAAAAAGATACGGCCGTGCAGAGAAGCATGTGGAATTGATGCAATTGTAAGTGATGGGCATGGACGTGCAAAAATCGATGAAAGTAAATGTGTGTCCTGCGGACAGTGCATGGCAAGCTGTCCATTTGGAGCTATTGCTGATAAGTCACAGATATTCCAGATGATACGTGCAATACGCCAGGGAGATAAAGTTATAGCAGAAATTGCCCCTGCTTTTGAAGGGCAGTTTGGTCCGGACGTTACACCAGCCCAGATTAAATCAGCGCTGCAGGACTGTGGTTTCAGTGATGTTTACGAAGTTGCACTGGGCGCAGATATTGGCGCTGTATCAGAAGCACACCACTATGTTAAAGAAGTAGTAAATGGTGACCTGCCATTTTTGCTTACTTCATGTTGTCCTGCATGGTCAATGCTTGCAAAGAAGTATTTCCCTGAAACCATTGACAGTATTTCACAGGAACTTACACCTATGGTTGCCACAGCAAGAAGCATAAAGAAAAAACATCCTGATGCCAAAGTAGTATTTATCGGGCCATGTGCTGCTAAAAAACTTGAAGCATCAAGACGTACAGTAAGAAGTGATGTGGATTTTGTAATAACATTTGAAGAACTGGATGCTATTTTTAAAGCAAAAGATATTGATTTTAGTAAGTACAAAAAAGGGCGTTCAATGCATGATGCCACAGGTGCAGGCCGTGGTTATGCTGTAGCTGGCGGGGTTTCACATGCCATAGAGCAATGTATTGAAGAATATTACCCTGGAACAGATGTAAAAATTGAACATGCAGAAGGTTTAAGTGAGTGTAAGAAGATGCTGCTGTTAGCCAAAGCTGGAAAGAAAGATGGCTGCATGATTGAAGGCATGGGCTGTCCTGGCGGATGCGTAGCAGGTGTTGGCACAATACTTCCTATTGCACGTGCAAAAGCGGCAGTTGCAAAATCTGTCAAAGAATCAACAGAAAAAGTTCCTCCACAGGATTTACTTGAAATCAGGCTTGATTAACTGGGAATTGAGCAGAAAGCTGGCATACTGTACAGTGTGCCAGCTCTACATATAAAAAATATTAAAAGTTTTAGAAAGGCATGGTTTTTATTTATGCTGGAAATATTAAAATCAATCTTATTTGGAATTGTGGAAGGCATTACAGAATGGCTTCCCATAAGTAGTACAGGGCATATGATACTCCTGGATGAATTTGTAAAGTTAAATGCGTCAGAGGAATTTATGGAAATGTATCTTGTAGTTATCCAGCTTGGTGCAATAATGGCAGTAGTAATACTGTTCTGGAGCCAGCTTTGGCCGTTTTGCCTGCCAGAGAACTCAAAAGATGGAGCAAAGGGGATTATGCAGTACGTAAAAAATGACACATTTATAATGTGGCTTAAAATAGTAGTGGCATGTATTCCAGCCGTAATTATAGAGCTTGCAGCGGGGGACTGGCTTGAACAGCAGTTTTATAATTACCAGACCGTTGCCATTATGCTTATAGCTGTAGGCATAATGTTTATATTTATTGAAGACAGGAACAAAGAACATATTGCCAAAATACATAAAATATCAAAAATTACATATAAAACAGCTTTTCTAATAGGGATATTCCAGCTTGTAGCTGCTGTTTTTCCAGGAACATCACGTTCAGGCGCAACAATTATAGGCGGGCTTGTACTTGGGCTTACAAGGACAGTAGCTGCAGAATTTACATTTTATCTTGCAGTGCCAGTAATGTTTGGTGCAAGTTTTATAAAAATACTTAAATTTGGGTTTTCATTTACAGCATACGAACTATCACTGCTTATCATAGGGATGGCAGTAGCATTTATAGTATCACTATTTGTAATAAAATTTCTTATGGGTTATATTAAAAAACATGATTTTAAAATATTTGGGTGGTACAGAATTGTACTGGGAATACTTGTGCTTGCGTATTTTATTGCAGCATAATTTAAAAACATCTGGCAATATGTCATAATATTACAGAATTATATTTTCCATGACAGGATATAATACAGGATATGATATTTCTTAAAAAATGGAGGACAATATGGAAAATATGGCAAATAATGATACAATCCAGTTGTTAAAAGAATGTGATTCAGGAACTAAAATGGCAGTAGAATCAATTAATGAAATACTTGATAAAGTAAAAGCAACTGAATTAAGAAATGTTTTAAATGACAGCAGGATGCACCATGAAAAACTTGGCAATGAACTACACTCACTTCTGCTTAAACATAACAGTGAAGAAAAAGACCCAGCGCCTATGGCCAAAGGAATGTCATGGTTAAAGACAAACTTTAAAATGGCTATGGATGAAAGTGATGCAACGATTGCAAACCTGATTACAGATGGATGCAATATGGGAGTAAAATCACTGCACAGATATCTTAACCAGTATGCTGGTGCAGACAGTGCCTCAAAAGATATATGCCGCCGGCTTATCTCAATAGAAGATAAACTGTGTGACGATATGCAGCCATATCTGTAATAAATGATTAAAAGAAAAATTTTTCCAGGTGAATAAATGTATCTGTCCAATTAAAAAAAATTTAATATAAGAATAGCTTCTTGTATATTGAATAATTTGCCGCAAAGATGTATAATAGTGAATATGCATATTAAACAAATTAAATTATTCGTATCTTGGTGGCATAATGCTTTGCCATACTAAAACAGAAAGATGGGGGAAGCTATGACTAAGTTAGAAATGGAAAAAAAAGAGCTTAAAGAGAAGATAGAATTTTGTTCGTTATTGATTAGATATGGCCATCTGGTTAATGCCACTTCTGAACAAAACGTAAGGGCATTTAAGCTCAAAGAGAGTCTGGAAGAAGAACTGCGGGTTCTAAAACTGAAGATGGAAAACTAAACACTGGCTATTGCCAGGCGCGTATAACAAACAGGACATATTTTTGTGTCCTGGGTATATGAAAATAATTGGGGGTAAGATGCTGTCTTTATGACAGCATCTTATATTTTTTGTAGTTCTTGCATAGATTTTGCATTAATGATATACTGTAACAGATATTGTGCAGGTAATTCCCGGGACTACTGAAAAGTCCATCTTGAAAAAGCATTGCCTAAGATGGCTTTTTCAGTTGTTTCGGAAAGCCTGCAGATAAAAAAAGCAGAGAGTCTAAGACTCAGAAAGGAGATATAATGGCATATAAATCATATTCCATGGAGCTTGCAGGCAGAACTTTAACAGTGGATATTGGAAGAGTTGCAAAACAGGCAAATGGTGCAGCACTTATGCATTATGGTGAGACAACAGTGCTTTGTACTGCGACAGCATCAGATAAACCAAGGGAGGGCATAGATTTTTTTCCGCTTTCAGTAGAATTTGAAGAGAAGATGTACGCTGTAGGAAAGATACCTGGCGGTTTTAATAAACGTGAGGGCAAAGCGTCTGAAAATTCAGTTCTTACAGCACGTGTTATAGACAGGCCAATGCGTCCACTTTTTCCAAAGGATTACCGCAATGACTGTACGTTAAATAACCTTGTACTTTCTGTAGACCCGGAGTGCCGCCCGGAACTTGTTGCAATGATTGGTTCGTCCATAGCTGCCAGCATTTCAGATATTCCATTTGACGGTCCTTGTGCAACTACACAGCTTGGCATGATTAATGGAGAATTTGTCCTTAATCCAGACCAGGAGTTATGGGACAGTGGTGATTTGCAGCTTACAGTTGCCTCTACAAGTGAAAAAGTAATTATGATAGAGGCAGGAGCTAATGAAATTCCTGAAGATAAGATGATAGAGGCAATTTATTTTTGCCATGAAGCCAACCAGAAAGTTATTTCTTTTATAAACAAGATAGTAGAGGAAGCTGGCAAACCTAAACACAAGTATGAGAGTTGTGCAATTCCAGAAGAAATGTTTGTTGCAATTAAAGAAACTGTAACACCAGAGGAGATGGAAGAAGCTGTATTTACAGACGAAAAACAGATACGTGAAGAAAATATACGCCAGATTACAGAAAAACTTGAAGAAAAATTTGCTGGTAATGAAGAGTGGCTTGCTATTCTTGGCGAAGCTATTTACCAGTACCAGAAAAAAACAGTCCGGAAAATGATTCTTAAAGACCACAAAAGACCAGACGGACGGCAGATTACACAAATAAGACCTCTTGCAGCAGAAGTTGACCTTATTCCAAGAGTACATGGTTCTGCAATGTTTACACGTGGCCAGACACAGATTTGCACAATTACAACGCTTGCACCTCTTTCGGAAAAACAAAAAGTGGATGGGCTTGATACGTTTACTACAGAAAAGCGGTATATGCACCACTATAATTTCCCATCATACTCTGTAGGTGAAACAAAACCAAGCCGCGGGCCTGGAAGACGTGAGATAGGGCATGGTGCGCTGGCTGAAAAAGCGCTTGTGCCAGTTCTTCCAAATGAAGAAGAATTCCCATATACAATCCGCACAGTATCAGAAACTTTCGAGTCCAATGGTTCAACATCACAGGCGAGCATATGTGCATCAACGATGTCACTTATGGCCGCTGGCGTTCCAATTAAAAAGCCTGTTGCTGGTATTTCATGCGGACTTGTTACAGGTGAATCAGATGATGACTATATTGTGCTTACAGATATACAGGGGCTTGAAGACTTTTTTGGCGATATGGATTTTAAAGTAGCAGGTACAAAGGATGGCATTACAGCTATCCAGATGGATATTAAAATACATGGCCTTACACGCCCTATAGTTGAAGAAGCTATAAAACGTACACGTGAAGCAAGAATGTATATACTTGATAATGTTATGCTTAAGGCTATCAGTGAACCACGTAAGTCTGTTGGCAAATATGCACCTAAAATTATACAGATGCAGATTGACCCTGTAAAAATAGGGGATGTAGTTGGCCAGAGGGGAAAGATAATTAATGCACTTATTGAACGTACAGGCGTGAAAATTGATATTACAGATGAAGGCATGGTTTCAATATGCGGTGAAGAAGAAGCTATGATGCAGGAAGCAAGAAGGCTTATTGAAATAATCGTGACAGACTTTTATGAAGGACAGATTCTTGAAGGGGAAGTTATAAGCATAAAGGAATTTGGCGCATTTCTCGAATTTGCACCAGGCAAGGAAGGAATGGTACACATTTCCAAGATTGCAAGAGAAAGAATAAAACATGTTGAAGATGTACTTACACTTGGAGACAGGGTTAAAGCAATATGTCTTGGCAAGGATAAGATGGGAAGAATAAGTTTTAGCATCAAAGACGTAAGATAGTAAAATAATATGGATACAAAGAATATAGCCAGAATTGGAATGATGGTAGCAGTAGCATTTGTGTTAAGTTATATAGAATCAATGCTTCCACTAAATTTCGGAGTGCCAGGAATCAAAGCTGGATTTTCCAATATTGTAGTAATATTTGCACTATTTAGTTTTAGTCCGGTTACAACATTTGGAATAGCAGTTGTGCGGATAATACTATGTGGAATTACATTTGGCAGCCTGTCAGGCATGTTATACAGCCTTGCAGGCGGAATTTTAAGCTTCCTGGTGATGCTGGTTTTAAAGAAAACACAGAAATTTTCAATATATGGTATCAGTGTTGCTGGAGGTGTATTTCACAATATTGGGCAGATATTTGTTGCAATGGCAGTGCTTCAAAGCAGCCTTCTGCTATATTATCTGCCATTTTTAGTGTTAGCAGGCATTATTGCAGGTGCGGTAGTAGGCATAATTGGCGCTATACTGGTAAAAAGACTAAGACATACAGATATATGAAAAAGTTACTATTCACGGTCTATGCCGTTCATAGTATAGTCTGTGCTATGCTTGCTTTTCTCCTGTATTTCTTGTATAATTAAGAAAATTGTCAAAAAAGGGAGAAGGGTAATGTTTGCACAAATTATTTCATCAATTAGTGGCTTTATGTATGAAAAGTTACTGATTATTTTACTGTTGTGTGGGGGTATCTATTTTACGATAAGGACAAGGTTTGTACAATTCCGGATGTTACGTCAGGCTTTTAGGGCTATTATGGAGAGACCAGCCGGAGGAAATGGGAAAGTATCCAGTTTCCAGGCGCTTATGGTTTCTACTGCATCCCGTGTTGGCACTGGTAATATTGTCGGAGTTTCAACTGCTATCTGCCTTGGAGGTTTTGGCTCTGTATTCTGGATGTGGATTATTGCTATTATTGGCGCTGCTTCTGCTTTTATTGAAAGTACCATGGCACAGATATATAAGAAGCGGGGAGAACATGGAAGTTATGGCGGGCCTGCATACTATATCGAGGCAGCTCTTCACAGCCGCCCACTGGCACTTGCATTTTCTGTATGTTTGATTTTAACATATGGTTTTGGGTTCAATATGCTTGCTTCATATAATCTCCAGTCTACATTTTCTTCTTACAGTTTTTATAATCCTGGACTGACTCCATGGATTATTGGTTTAATTCTTGCAGTTATTGTTGGATATTGTCTGCTAGGCGGTGGAAGCCGTATTGTAAAAGTCACAAGTATACTGGTTCCTGTAATGGGTGTTGTCTATGTACTGGTTTCACTTATGGTCATTGCTTTAAATATCACATACCTGCCATCTGTAATTTTACGTATTCTAAAGGAAGCTTTTGACTTTGGGGCAATTATGGGCGGATTTAGTGGTTCTTGCGTTATGTATGGTATTAAAAGAGGATTATTTAGTAATGAAGCTGGTGTAGGCTCTGCACCAAATGCCTCTGCTTCTGCAGATGTAAACCATCCTGCTGCACAGGGACTTGTGCAGGTTTTATCAGTATTTATTGATACTATACTTTTATGCTCTGCAACAGCATTTATGTGTATGTGTTCAGGAATTGAACCATCAGAAGCACTGTCTGGAGCGCCTTACGTCCAGGAAGCGCTGCGGGGCAGTCTTGGTGCATTTGGTCCAATGTTTATCACTATATCCATGATTTTGTTTGCATTTACTACATTACTTGGAAATCTGTTTTATATTGACCATATCTTCAATTATATGTTTGGACATGTCCCAGGCAAAAGTTTTATGGTTGTCTACAGGATTATTGCGTCATTTGTTATATTTGTGGGAGCTGGGCTTAATGCTGGCCTGCTTTGGGATATTGCGGATGTAACGATGGGATGTATGACAATTATTAATCTGCCAGTAATTATTATCCTTAGTAAATATGCACTTAGGACACTAAAAGATTATGAGCAGCAGATAAACAATGGGAAGAATCCTGTATTTCATGTAAAAAATATACAACTCCCAGATAAAACGGACTATTGGAATTAAGCCAGTATGCCTATACAGAGCGAAGCAGATGTTTGCAGTCTGCTCCGCTATTTTTTTACTTTATAGGAAACCCGCTTTGGTCTATAAGATTTTTTAAACGATAGAGTAACTTTACCTGGGGAATTATTTGTAAAAAAATGGTAAATAACATATTTTTTTATGTTATAATATAAACTGGAAGCTTTA
>DKXQ01000110.1 GCA_002493085.1 Lachnoclostridium sp. UBA7122 | reverse complement strand
ATATCAGAACTGACATACCAGGTGCTAAGGGATACATTTGCAATGCTTAGTTTAAATGCAGGCGGGGATGCGTACAGTGTGGCTTGCATAATGGGAATAGGAGTGAATGTTGTGTGTGACAGGTATGGACCATGGCTGATGAAGAATGATGAGTTTATGAAAGGACTTGAGTGAAAATATTCCAGAGAAAATTTGGATGAAATAGTTTAAATTAAAGGATATAAATATGGAAATACAGCATGTATTTCTGGTTTGTGCAAAATCTTTAGGTGCTTATGGTGGATATGAAACATTTATTAATAAGCCAACCAAATATCACCAGAATTATAATAAAATTAAACACCATGTAGCATACAAAGCAAATAGAAATGGCTGTATGGATCATATGCATTAACTTAACTGAAACTAACTTATATAGTGGTCTTAGCAAGAATCTGTTTAACACAGCCATCTTTTTTATCCATTGATTTGTATTGCTTTTGCAAAATTCTAAGCAAATGTAAAAGCTGAAAACCATTAATTTATCGGCATTCCAGAAAAATTAGTGCAAATCTAGTGTGCTCCTTAGTTGATGATGGTACGAGTGTTGTTAACAAAAATATGTATCTCAGCAAGCAGGTATTCACAATTCCATAGACAGGTGAATAGGATAAGCACAGGGGAATATATGGTTTGATTACTTACCATGAACATAAATAACAACAATTGATATAAAATTATAGGGAGGTCAATTAAATGGCTGAAAAAGATAGAGGCAAGATCTCCGAAAAGGAACGTATATTGATGGTTCATAACTTCTACCAAATCGGTGGAGGGGAACATACAGTATTTGAAAATGAACAAAGATTATTGAAAGACCATGGGCACTATCTTGTCACATATACAAGGGACAATGCTGAACTGAATAGCTCAAAATTAAAAAAACTTTTACTCCCATTTACAACTGTGTTCTCTGGAAAGACTTATCGCGAAATTAAGAAAATCATCAAAGCAGAAAAGATTGATATTGTCCATTGTCATAATACTTTTCTGTTAATTAGCCCATCAGTCTATTACTCTGCATGGAAGTGTGGAGTACCAGTCATTCAAACAATACATAACTTTCGTTTTATATGTCCTAATGCTGTGTTCTTTCGTAATGACAGGACATGTGAAGAGTGCTTAAAAAAAGGTTTGAACTGTGGAATTAAATATGCTTGTTATAGAGAATCGAAACTTCAGACGATTGTTCTAGTGAATATGCTTCGTGTTCATAGATTCTTTGGAACATATAAGAAACTGCACTACATATTCTTAACCGAATTTAATAGAGAAAAGTTTAGAGGCTTATTAGGAAGTAGGCTTGATGATCAATATATAAAACCAAATTTCGAATATATAACACTTCCTGAGAAGAACGAGTTGCGAGATGGCTCATATATCTTTATAGGTCGTCTTGATAGAAATAAAGGTATAGATTTCTTAGTTGATAATTGGAATATTAATAAAGAGCTGTATATCTTTGGGAATGGAGCGTTAGAGAACTATGTAAAAGAGGTTTGTCAGAAGAATGGAAAGCTTCATTATATGGGTTTTCAATCGCAAAATATTATTTGGCACTATTTAGCAAAAGCAACAGCACTGCTGTTCCCAACTGATTTATACGAAGGATTTCCTATGACATTAATAGAGTCTTTTGCGTTCGGAACTCCTGTCATCTGTTCAGATATTGGAAATGGTGCTGATATCGTCAAGAATGATCAAGCTGGTATGGTCTATAAACAGCGCAATAGTAAAGAACTATATAAAGCAATAAATGATGTGGAGAAAAATTTTGAATTATATAGCAATAATGCCAGAAGAGCATATAAGAGTAAATATACTCCAGAAGCTAACTATATTCATCTGAAATCCATTTATGAGGCGGTAAAACAGTGAAAAGAGAGAGAGTGAATATAATTGGAGTTCCAATCTCCGCTGTAAATATGGAAAGTTGTGTGACTAATATATTTGAAAACCTTGAAAAAATTAAAGGCAAATATATATGTGTATCAAATGTTCATACGACTGTTATGGCACATGATGATCCGATATATTACAGGGTTCAAGCTGAAAGTTTTATGTCCATCCCAGATGGAAAACCTTTATCGGTTGTTGGGAAAAAACAATACCCCCAAATGAATCGAGTAACTGGTCCGGATTTGATGCGGCGTATTTTTGAGGAATCGAAGACAAAAAAGATCAAACATTACTTCTATGGTAATAACAAAGAGAATCTTGAGAAACTGGTAAGTGTATTAAAAAGAGATTGGCCTTGGTTAGATATTTGTGGCTATGAACCATCTGTATTTAGGGATATGACAGAACAGGAAGAGATTGAGCTTGTAAAACGCATCAATGTTACTAATTCGGATTTTGTTTGGATAGCTCTAGGAGCACCAAGACAAGAACTGTTTTGTAATAGAATGAAAGGTCGGATTAATGGTCTTATGGTCGGTGTTGGAGGAGCCTTCAATGTTCTTGCTGGCATTGTTCCAGAGGCACCAATGTGGATGCAAAAATTAAGCCTTGAATGGTTTTATAGATTTGTTCAAGAACCAAAAAGGCTTTTTAAACGATACGCAGTAACTAATACAAAGTTTATCTGGTACTTAATTATGAAAAAGAAACCAAAGCATGTTGGAGGAAATAAAGTATGAGCGCATTTAGTGGAGCAACACTAATGATTACGGGAGGCACAGGCTCTTTTGGCAATACAGTACTTAAACATTTCTTGGAGACTGATATTGGAGAAATAAGGATTTTCTCTCGTGATGAGAAAAAACAGGATGACATGAGACATGAACTTCAAGCAAAATACGTAGATACTGCTAAGAAGGTTAAGTTCTATGTAGGTGATGTTCGGGATCCTCAGTCGATTGCCGATGCAATGCATGGTGTAGACTATATTTTTCATGCGGCAGCTCTTAAACAAGTTCCTTCCTGTGAGTTTTTTCCTATGCAGGCCGTTAAGACAAATGTAGAAGGAACGGACAACATGCTCCATGCAGCAATTAATGCTGGTGTTAAAAGGGTTGTATGTCTAAGCACAGATAAGGCGGCTTATCCTATCAATGCTATGGGTATCTCTAAGGCTATGATGGAGCATGTTATATATGCAAATGCCCGTGTGGCAGCAGAACGTGGTGGAATCATCTGCTGTACTCGTTATGGTAATGTCATGTGCTCTCGTGGATCTGTTATACCGCTTTTCATTGACCAGATTCATGCTGGAAACCCGATTACAATTACTGATCCGAACATGACACGCTTTCTAATGAACCTTGATGAAGCTGTTGAATTGGTACACTTTGCATTCGAGCATGCCAATCCAGGTGACCTCTTCATCCAGAAGGCAGACGCAAGTACAATTGGTGATTTAGCAAAGGCTGTACAAAAACTCTTTGGTGATACAGGAACTAATATTATTGGAACCCGTCATGGAGAGAAGCTTTGTGAAACGCTAATGACAAGAGAAGAACGGCTTCGTTCTGAAGATATGGGCAATTATTTCAGAGTAACTGCTGATAATCGAGATCTTAATTATGATAAATATTTTGTCAAAGGTGAAGTCCATACCATGGCTGATGAGGCTTACACAAGCCATAATACACAGAGACTTGATGTGGAAGAAACTATTAAGAAGATTATGACAACGGATTATGTAAAGGAAGAACTTGCTGGGATTCGTCACAATTAAAGTAATAAGGATTTGGAAATAATATACTAATCTATATAAACTCAGTAGTTCGATCATTGGAAAAAGTAGAAGATACAATATATCTGGGATTAACTCTAATAATAAATAATTAGATTATTATACCATATAATAATAAAGGGTGGTGAAACTGTAAGATTATGAATATACTTATAACTGGCGCAGCAGGATTTGTCGGTAAAAATCTTGTAGAAAACTTAAAATGTCTCCGTGATGGAAAGAATAGGACAAGACCAAATTTGACTATCGACGAGATCTATGAATATGATAGAGAGAATACAGTAGAGCAACTTGATGCTTGGTGCGCTAAGGCTGATTTTGTTTTTAATCTTGCTGGAGTAAATAGACCTAAGAATTCTGCAGAGTTTAAAGCAGGAAATTTTAGGTTTGCATCTACATTGCTTGCAATGCTTAAGAAGCATGGAAATAAATGTCCCATAATGCTTAGCTCCTCTGTGCAGGCTACTTTTGCTGGCCGATTTGGAATATCTGAGTATGGTTTGAGCAAGCGTTATGGCGAGGAACTGTTCTTCCGTTATGCAGAAGAAACTGGCTCAACTGTTTATGTATATCGTTTCCCGAATCTTGTGGGTAAATGGGTACGCCCGAATTATAACTCTGCTGTTGGAACCTTTTGTAATAACATTGCTAATGCTCTTCCTATCACTGTTAATGATCCAAACATCGAGCTTGAGCTTCTTTTCATCGATGATCTGATTGAAGAAATGTATGACGCAATGGAATGTCATCCACACCGTTGTATATATCCAGAAGTTTCTGATGAGTGGGACGGTTTTACACCAAAGCCAGAAGTTGATGGTAAGTACTGTTATGCGCCAGTAACTCATAAGGTTACATTGGGTTATATCGTCGAATGTCTTCACATTTTCCATGATCAGCCTCAGACTCTTATTATGCCGACAATTGCACCAGGCAGTTTTGCGAAGAAACTATATTCAATGTATTTAAGCTATCTCCCGAAGGAAAAGGTGGCTTTTCCACTCAAGATGAACGTGGATGATAGAGGTAGCTTCACAGAACTTCTGAAAACGGTTGACCATGGGCAGTTTTCCGTAAATATTTTAAAACCTGGTATTACAAAAGGGCAGCATTGGCATAACTCAAAGTGGGAATTTTTTATTGTTGTATCAGGACATGGTCTAATTCAAGAGCGGAAGCTTGGAACTGATGAAATAATTGAGTTTGAAGTTGATGATAAGAAGATCCAAGCAGTACATATGCTTCCGGGTTATACCCACAACATTATTAATTTATCAGAAACTGAAAAACTTGTAACGTTCATGTGGGCGAATGAAATATTTGATAATAATTATCCAGACACATTTTTTGAACCAGTGAAGTGAGGAAATAGAAATGGCTAAATGGAAGAATAACGGAAAACTAAAACTGCTTATTATCGTAGGAACAAGACCAGAGATTATCCGGCTCTCAGCAGTTATAAAAAAGTGTAGAAAGTACTTTGACACGATTCTGGCGCACACTGCTCAGAACTACGACTATAACCTTAATGGTGTGTTCTTCCATGATTTGGAGCTTGATGATCCTGAAGTATACATGGATGTAGTAGGCGATAACCTGGGGCGGACCATTGGGAATATAATAGCGAAAAGTTATGATATAATGGTCAAGCTACAACCAGATGCGATTCTTGTCTTAGGTGATACAAATTCCTGCCTTTCTGTAATCGCTGCAAAACGTCTTCACATACCTATTTTCCATATGGAAGCTGGTAACAGATGTAAGGACGAATGTCTTCCTGAAGAGACAAATAGAAGGATAGTGGATATTATCTCTGATGTTAACCTTGCTTATTCTGAACATGCGAGAAGATATCTTGCCGAGTGTGGACTTCCAAAAGAGAGAACCTATGTTACAGGATCTCCCATGGCTGAAGTTCTTCATGCAAATCTTGAGAAAATCAAGAACAGCGACATTCATCAATGCCTTGGTTTAGAGAAAAGAAAGTATATTCTGCTTTCTGCGCATCGTGAAGAGAATATAGATATTGAAGCAAACTTCACATCACTCTTCACAGCAATCAATAAAATGGCAGACAAATATGATATGCCAATTTTGTATTCCTGTCATCCTCGTTCAAAGAAACATTTGGAAGCATCAGGTTTTGAACTTGATGAGAGAGTTATTCAGCATGAGCCTCTTGGATTCCATGATTATAACTGCCTCCAGATGAATGCTTTTGCTGTTGTCAGTGATAGTGGAACGTTGCCGGAAGAGAGTAGTTTCTTTACATCAGTTGGTAATCCATTTCCGGCTGTGTGTATTAGGACAAGCACAGAGAGACCAGAAGCCCTTGATAAGGCATGTTTCATTCTTTCAGGCATTGACACTATTGGTCTGCTCCAAGCAGTTGATATGGCTGTGGAGATGGTTAAGAATGAAGAGAATGGTGGAGCTATTCCTGTGCTGGATTATATGGATGAAAATGTCAGTAATAAAGTTGTGAAAATTATTCAGAGCTACACAGGTGTAGTTAATAAAATGGTTTGGAGAAAGAATGTATAATGGCAAATGAAATGGATGAATCAATTTTCATTGTTCTTATTTCAAATTTTTTAAATCATCATATGTTGCCAATATGCTTAGAGCTGGATAAGCTCACACATGGCAATTTCCGTTTTATTGCAACGGCAGAATTGCCGAAAGAACGAGCAAAAATGGGTTACAAAAAGTTAAACGAAGAATATCATTTTGTAATATGTGCATATAAAAATAAACAAAAGAAGAGATTAGCAAAAGCACTATGCTTTAATTGTGATGTCTTAATTTATGGGTCAGCACCTGAGTCATTTTATATGAACAGGTTGATGCACCATAAATTGACTTTTAGGTACAGCGAACGAGTTTTAAAACGACCATTCAGCCTAAAAAATATACCTAAGCGTATAGCAAAATATATTATAAGAGATGCTTTTACACAATATAAGAGTCATTTTTTATTAGCAGCAAGTGCATATGCAACTGATGATTTTAATCGATATGGTTCATTTATAGGGAGAAGCTTTAAATGGGGGTATTTTCCTCCAGTCATTGATAATGTTACCAAAGCGATACACAAGAGAAATGACATTACTAGAATACTATGGGTAGGTCGATTAATTCCATATAAAAAACCTCAAATTGCAATTGAAGTTGCAAAAGAGTTAGCTAATCGAGAATTATCTTTCCAAATGACTATCATAGGAACAGGTGAACTAGAAGAAGATATTAGTAAGCTAGTAACAAAATACAAACTTGAAAATTATGTTAAGTTAGAAGGACCAAAATCAAATGATGTGGTACGAGAAATTATGCAACATGCAGATATCTTCCTTTTTACAAGTAATGAAGAGGAAGGCTGGGGGGCTGTATTGAATGAGGCAATGGATAGTGGCTGCGCATGTATTGCTTATAAAGGTATAGGATCTGTTCCATTTTTACTTAAAGATGGCTTCAATGGCATCGTATATCAACAACACTCCCCAATTGTTATAGCAAATCTATGTGAAAAATTGATTCTGGAGTGTTCTCTGAGAGAGAAAATTGGTATTCAGGCAAAAAATACGATTTCAGATACTTGGAATGCAAAAATAGCATCTATGAGATTGATAGAATTCGCAATAAATATACGAAATGGGAAGAAAAAAGATTACGAGTCAGGTCCACTCAGTTATGCACCAAGAATTAAGTGCAACGCAAAGGAATAATACGTGGTATACCTTTATTTGATATAGTGATATATAAGTATTTAAAACTGTGACAAGCGCAATATCATATTAAAAATATCGATATGATACTAATTGATTGAGCAGGAGTTAAAAATGGCAACTAGTAAAGAAGTAACTTTAAGAGAACTTCAAATAATGCAAGTGGAAATGGTAAATAAGTTCTTTGAGTTTTGTGATCAAAATGATTTAAATTATACTCTTATAGGAGGGTCGCTATTAGGAGCCATTAGGCATAAAGGATTTATTCCATGGGATGATGATGTTGATATAGGTATGCCTAGACCTGACTATGAACGAATGATAGATATTACGAGAAAACAAGAAATTGCGCCTGGGCTTACAATCCTTTCAGGGGATAGAGATGAGGCTTTTGCATTGCCATTTGCAAAGATAATTGATAATAAAACAATAATTGTTAGTGATAGTAAAGAATATGATTTTGATGGCGATGGTCTATGGATTGATGTGATGCCGTTCGATGGACTAGGAAACGATCTAGAAGAAGCAAAGAAAATAATGCTAAAGGAAAGAAAATATTATAAATTAATAGGTCGGGCAACTGCAATTCCTTGGAAAAGAAGAAAAGGGGAGAAAGGGGTGGTTGGGTTCGTAAAATGTGCATATAGACAATTGTATAGGCTGATGGGATATAAACGATACAAGAAAAAAATTATCAATTTGGCGAAAAAATACAATTATAATGAATCAGAGTATATTGCAATCGTTGTTTGGGGATTGTATGGAACTGGCGAGATTATCAGACGAGATGATTTTGAACAATATACAATGTCTATCTTTGAGGATAGAAAACGCAAAACTATGGGATGCTGGGATTATTATCTTAGAGGTATCTATGGCGACTATATGAGGTTACCGCCTGTTGAAAAAAGGCAAAGTCCTCATAATATAAAACTCCTTTTGAAATAAAAAATTACGGATAGGTGTAAGAATGAATATTGCAATTATTATTGCTGGTGGATCCGGTCATCGGATGGGACAGGATATTCCGAAACAGTTTATAAATGTTTATGACAAGCCAGTTTTGATCTACACGTTGGAAAGCTTCCAGAAACATTCACAGATTAAGACAATTGAGGTGGTTTGCATTGATGGATGGCATAATGTTCTATGGGCATATGCGAAACAGTTTAATATATCAAAACTTAAGTGGGTTATTTCTGGTGGTGAGACAGTTCAGGAATCTATTAGAAATGGTGTGTATAACCTTGAAGGTAAGGTATCAGATGATGATATTATTATTATTCATGATGGGATTAGACCTCTTGTGGATGAAACCGTTCTGACCGATGTTATTCTAAAAGCTCAGCAATATGGGAATGCAGTGACATCCCTTCCATACAATGAACAGATATTTTTGATGGATGATGAGATAAGCACATTAAAATACTTGCCTCGTGAAACTCTCCGACGAGTTTCTACCCCTCAAGCATATAAGTTCGGTAAGCTCGACTGGGCGTACCATAAGGCATACGAGAAGGAAATCGGAATCTATGGCTCTTCTTATACAAACACAATGATGGTTGAATTGGGCGAACGGCTGTATTTTGCTGAAGGTTCAGATAAGAATCTCAAACTCACTACTAAAGATGACCTTGAAATGTTTAAGGCATACTTGAAGTCAGACAAAGATAATTGGCTAAAGTAAGGGGCAAAAAATGAATTTTTACGAAAATAAGCTTTATATCGAAGATTTAGAATATGTAGCAGGATTGGATATTCCTTGGAAAAAGCTGAAAGGAAAGTCTGTCTTGCTTTCAGGAGCAACTGGTCTTATTGGATCATTCTTAGTAGATGTAATTCTCACAAAGAATTCAGAGGGACTTGATTGTACTGTTTATGCATTGGGAAGGAATGAGAAAAAGGCCAAGAAACGATTCTCGAAATGGATTGATGATAAGCACTTATTTTTTATTTCTTATGACATTAATAAGCCTTTGGTAAGACCTGACCTTGGAACGGTTGATTATGTTCTTCATATGGCATCGAATACTCATCCCATGCAGTACTCAACTGATCCTATTGGAACAATAACAACAAATATTATTGGCGTTCAGAACATGCTTGAGTTTGCGGTAGAACATAAAGCAACACGTTTCGCATTTACGTCTTCAAATGAAATCTATGGAGATAACCGTGGAGATGTGGAGATGTTCACAGAAAATTACTGTGGATACATTAACTCCAACACAATGCGGGCAGGTTATCCAGAAAGTAAGAGGTGCGGAGAAGCTCTTTGTCAGGCATATAAGGCGCAAAAAGGACTTGATGTGGTGATCCCCCGTCCTACACGTTCATATGGCTCTACAATGCTCATGTCGGACACAAAGGCCATAAGCCAGTTCATAATAAAAGGAATTACTGGAGAAGATATAGTACTGAAATCTACAGGGACACAATACTACAGTTATACCTATGTCGCAGATACTGTTAGTGGTCTTTTGTATGTTCTTCTTAAAGGAGAAAATGGAGAGGCATACAATATTGCTGATAGGCATTCAGATATCATGCTGAAAGATCTTGCTGCTATAATTGCTGAAATTTCTGGCAAAAAAGTTGTGTTTGAGATTCCAGATGTTGTTGAAGCTGCTGGGTATAGCACTGCAACTAAGGCAAGACTGGACGGTAGCAAATTAAAGAGCTTAGGATGGTCGGCAAAATATTCTATAGATAAAGGATTAGAGAGAACCTTAAGGATACTTAGATAATAATATTCTCATGGATATAAAATATTACTGAAAAGCAGGTACAAAGGCATGATATATTACATTAAAGAAAAGCAGATACCAGAATCTGTACAAAAAACAGCTGGAATAAAAGCACGTGAAGATTTAGAAGCAATCTTTTCAAGTATTGGAATACGAGAATTGCCAGTGCCTACATTTGGGATTAGAAGAGAAGAACTGGGGTTATTTAGGAAATTTACAAGTCACATTAAGATTGCTAAAACTTGGGAAAGTATTTGCAAAAGACTAGAGCAGAATGATGTAGTAATTATACAGTTTCCAATAATTGAACATACGTTATTTTTATTAAATGTTTTCAGAAAATTGAAAAGTAAGAATATTAAGATAGTTCTATTTATTCACGATTTAGAGCTAATTAGAAGAGGTGAAAATAATACTCCGTTTTTTATGAAAACACGAATTAATTTGGAAGAAAAGCAATGCCTCCAAATTGCTGATTATATCATTGGACACAACGATAGAATGAATTTATATTTAAATCAAATTGGAATAAGCAATGAAAAACTAATTTCGTTAGATATATTTGATTATATAATAAATAACTTTGAATACAATGTAGAAGAAAGAATAAAACTTGATGAACCAATAATTATTGGTGGGAATTTGAGAAAACATAAAGCAGGTTATGTTTATAATCTACCTAGCAAATGTGATTTCAATCTTTATGGGGTAGGTTATACAGAAAACAATAAAGAAAATATCCATTATTATGGTGCTTTTAATCCTGATGAAATACCATTAGTGATGAAAGGATCATTTGGATTAGTATGGGATGGAATGAGTCCTAAATCATGTGAGGGAGTATATGGATCATATTTAAAGATTAATAATCCCCATAAAACTTCACTATATATTGCTAGTGGTATACCTGTACTAATTTGGAAAGAAGCAGCATTGGCTAATTTTGTAGTAAAAAAGAAAATTGGAATAGCTATAGATTCTTTGAAAGATATTCCTTATATTATTAAACAGGTCTCTAAATCAGAGTATGAACAGATGATAAAAAATACAATCAAGGAGGGCGAGAGATTACGCTGTGGCTATTACACTAAACTAGCGCTTTCAAAATGCGGAAATTTATTTTCTAACCTTTCAAATCAATAGTAGGAGAGGAAAATTAATACAATGAAAACATACAAGTATGAAGCCAAAGAGATATTATATTATTTTGCTTACATTATATACATAATGTTTGGTATATTGCGTTCTTCATTTTTTGCGTTATATGTTACAGATGAATTCATAAAAATAGTATTTATTGCAAGCGCAATAATTTTGTGCATCAGCTCCTTTATAGATAAAAGGATTACAAAAAAAACATTATTTGGGTTAGTAATTATTATCCTATTTATATTAATTGTTGCCCTTTCTTCGAATTCGGAGAGAAGACGTGATTTTATTGCACTACTTTTATTTGTTTATTTTGGAAAGAATGTAAAATTTGAAAAAATAGCAAAATTAACGGTCGTTCTTGATGTTTTACTATTAGCTTTTGTAATCTTATCATCCAAATTAGGAATAATAACAGAGTACTCAGTATTACAGGGTACTAGAATGAGAAACTTTCTTGGATTTCTTTATACTCTTAATGCTCCTACTCTATGGCGCAATGCAGTTTTTTTATATATTCATCTTAAACGGAAAAAAATAAAATATATTGAATTAATTGGTCTGTTTGCTATTTCATATTATTTGTATTCTGAAACGCTTTCGCGGCTAAATTTTTTTCTCAGTTCCTTAATGCTTATCTTTGCTTTGCTTTTAAAGCTAGACATGTTAAAATTACTGAATACAAAAATTGTGAAAATCTTTATGTGTATATCATTTCCTGCTTCAGGTCTATTGAGTCTCTACTTTGCGAATAATTATAATCTATCGTATTATCTACTTAATGTCGCACTAGAGGGACGAATCAGTTCAGCCTATAATGCTATAAATAAGTATGGAATACATATAATCGGACAACCTATCAAGTGGGTTGGAAATGGTGTAAATGCAGATGGAAATATTAGCACTTATCAATACAACTACGTTGATAATTTGTATATACAATTATTGATACAATATGGATTTATTTTGTTTGTATTATTGATGGTGAGCTACTTGTTGCTGCAGGCTAGGCTATGTAAAAAAGGGAATTTGTTTCTAGCGCTGATCTTGACTATATTAGCTTTACATGGTCTCATAGATGATCTTGTATTGAATCTGATTTATAATACTTTTTGGATCGTTTTTTCTCGCAATGAAATGATGAGCATAGATATTGGTACTTCTAAAACGGCAAAAAAAATAATACAGTGCTCACCTTTAAGATTGAAGATTTGAGTATTGCTAGAAATAGAAATGAGGAAATAATAATGGGACAGTTTAAAATTTATCTACAAAATAATCCAATAACGAAAATTCCATATCGATACTTAAAAGGTATTAAAGATACAAGAATTGAAAATAATCTTCTTCATTTTAGTGGGCACTTTGATAATAGATCAAAAGGAAATGAAAAGTTATGCATCATTCTTGCAGGATATAAAATATTTTTATTTGATGCTGTATTTTCAAGGATAAAGGAATTTTTGACCGAAGATATTGATGTGTGTGTTGTATCTTCTGGTTTGTATTCCAATAAACTAGACGAGTTATGCAAAGTGAATAACTGGTCTTACTTAAGCATAAAAGAAAACAATGTAAGCTTGGTTCAAAATGCTGCTATTAATCTTCATCTAGAAGCAAAATTCATCTATAAACTGGATGAAGATATATTTATTACTGAAGATTATTTTCAAAGATTATATGAAGCATATTTTAGGGCTAAGGAAGGAGATTATAACCCTGGAGTGATGGCTCCACTGCTTTTGATTAATGGGTTTACATCGCTTATTATATTAGACAAAATTGGAGCAAGACAATCTTTCAATGAAAGATTTGGAAAAATCAAGCACGCAGCAGGGAGTAATAGTATAATCGAAAATAATTTAAATGTTGCTAAATTTCTTTGGGGCAATGGGAATGTTATTCCATCAATAGATGAGCTTAATGAACAGTTTTATGAAGAACCCAAGAAAGAAACACCTTGTTCGATTAGGTTTAGCATAGGAGCTATACTTTTTGAGCGAAGTGTTTGGGAGCGAATTCACTATTTTGATGTAGACAGAAAAGATAAGTACATGATGGGAAAAGATGAGGTCAAATTATGTGAATACTGCATGATTAATTCTTTACCTATTATGGTATCCGAGAATATAGTAGTTGGGCACTTTTCGTTTGGACCGCAAACAGAAGGAATGAAAGAGTTTTATAAAAAACATCCTGAACGATTTGCACTAAAAGATAAATAGGAGACACTGAAAATGGGCTTAGGAATTAAAACAAAGATTAAGAAACTGCCAGGAATCAACCGATATGTTTATACAAAGCAGTTATATTATTATTTTAAAAACTCCAATGCAAGCATCAGTCAGAGACAATTTGTAAAGGAAAATTTGTCTAAGGTAAAAATTATTTCTCCATCAGATAAAATATCCCAAATATGTCGAACAATAAAATCTGTAGCTGTTGACACAGTGGAAGAAAATTCATACTTTTATTCAGTTGACCCATTCACTCAAGTTGTCTTGCAGAACCAGATACTAGACAATTACTCAATTGATTATTCGTGGGTTGTAAAATCTTCGTTTGTTGATATGGTACAAGAGTCTTTCGACTCCTATAGATCTATAATTAGCGAATTTCAAAAATACGTAGAATGCGCAAAAAAAACTAAGAAAATCAGAGAAAGTAACTATAAAGAAATTTCCTCTCTATTCGTTCGCCCAGCGGATCACTTTCATGAAGCAATACAACGTATCCTTTTTGTGAATCAGTGGCTATGGCAGACAGGTCACAAGCATAATGGTTTTGGACATCTTGACTGGATCCTTTATGATCTCTATCAGAAGGATATAGATACTGACTATATTACAAAAGAGGATGCTAAACAGTATCTGTGTGATTTTTTTAATGTTCTTCACGACAAGTGTTGGTTCAAAAGCACGCTGCTTCTTGGAGATACAGGGCAAATTGTAATCCTAGGCGGGCTAGGAGAAGATGGCATATATCGTTGCAATGAATTGACTTATCTTTTTATTGAAGTTTCCAAAGATCTTAAGTTACCAGATCCTAAGGTTCTTTTACGTGTGAGTAAATCTATGCCAGATGATCTACTTAGTCTTGCGATGAAGTGCATAGCAACTGGCATAGGAGCACCTTTTCTCTCCAATGACGATGTGGTAATTCCAGCCTTAATTCAGTATGGTTATGAAACTGAGGATGCATATAATTATGCTACTTCAGCATGCTGGGAACCTTTAACAATTGGTCAGTCTTGTGATCAAAACAACATACAAACAATTAACTTCTGTAAACCTTTTACAGACTTCATTGATTCAAGTGATTTTGAAAAATCTAAGAGCTTGGATGACATAAAAAGAGGGTACTGTGTTTATCTTTCGAATTATATAAACCAATTCCTTTCACATTTAGATGAAAAAGTGTTTGAAGAAGATCCTCTGCTTACTCTCTTCAATCCGAAAGTGATTAAAAGCGGAAAGGATATTGTCCGCGGAGGAGCTAAATATGCTAACCTTGGCGTAACATCTGTGGGGTTATCTACTGTTGTCAATTCTTTATTAAACCTTGACCATTTTGTTTTTCAAAAAGGTATTTATTCTCTTTATGAATTGAATGATATTCGAAAAAATAATTATGAGGGGCATGAAGAACTTAGAAAGCTTTTAGATAGGGGAGCGGGAGTGTTTGGAGAAGACGATGCCAAGGTAATTAATCTTACCAATGAACTCCTTCAATTAATTTCAGCTGAGTTTCACAAACATCATACTAAACTTGAAGGAAACTATAAATTTGGATTAAGTTCTCCGAATTATATTATTGATGCTTGTGATATAAGTGCAACCTTCGATGGAAGAAAAGCTGGTATGCCGTTTGAAACACATATTTCAGGTAAGAATGGATTGGCACCAACTGAGCTGATTAGATTTGCTTCTCAACTTGATTATAATGACAATCGTATAAATGGCAATGTAGTTGATTTTATTATGTCACCAGGATTTTTGAAAGAAAACTTGGATAAAGTTGTAATAATGATTAAAGGTGGAATTAGACAAGGGTTCTATCAATTGCAGATTAATGTGATTGATAGCAAAACTTTGATTGAAGCACAGAAGCACCCAGATCAGTTTCCGAATCTTATTGTGCGAGTCTGGGGATTTAGCGCATATTTTAAGGATCTACCCAAAAATTACCAGGATAATTTAATCAGAAGAGCAATTGAGGCAGAGTAAGCAGCTTAGTAAGTAAGCTTTGAAGGAAGGGTCAATTTTAAATGGCTAATAAAAGTATTAAAAAAAATTATATATACAACTTGACATACCAGATACTATTACTGCTTACACCTTTGATTACTACACCTTACCTGTCACGAGTGCTAGGGGTAGATGGAGTAGGAATTGTAAGTTTTGCAGAGTCAATAGTTTCATATTTTACTTTGTTTGCAACACTAGGAATTACTACTTTTGGTCAAAGAGAAATTTCTTATGTTCAAGATGACAAGTTGAAAAGAACTAAGATTTTTTGGGAAACTAAAGTTTTACAGGTAATAACAAGCTTTGTTGTACTAATTGTTTATGTTGTTTTTACTATCTTTCAAACGAATAGGATTATTTATTTAATTCTTTCATTCAATGTTATAGCTGTATTAGTTGATGTTGTGTGGTTATTCCAGGGAATGGAGGAGTTTGGAAAGATTGTTTTTAGGAATATTGTATTCAAGATTCTTAGCATAGTCTACATATTTGTGGCGGTTAAAACAAAAGATGATATTTTAAAATATATTTTTGGAATTTCTTTTTTTTTATTCCTTAGTAATTTGTCTTTGTGGGTTTATGTTCCAAAATTTGTTGAAAAACCAAATTGGAGAGAGGTTACCCCTTTTAAAAATATTAAGATTGTCATATCTTTATTTATACCAACGATTGCTATTCAGATATATACTGTATTAGACAAGACAATGATTGGTCTTATTACGCAAAGCGCATTTGAAAATGGTTATTACGAACAAGCAATTAAAATTTCAAAAATAATAATGACTATTGTTACTTCGCTGGGAACTGTTATGATGCCTCGGATAGGGTATTACTTTGGACGAAGTGAGACCGAAAAGGTAAACATATTCATGTATCGTGGATATCGTTTTGTATGGTTCTTAGGAATTCCACTATGCTTTGGATTATTAGGAACGGCATCTAACTTTGTTCCATGGTTCTTTGGAGATGGATTTAATAAAGTGATACCATTACTCAATATACTAGGATTTTTGATTTTGGCTATAGGGATAAACAATGTCACTGGGATGCAGTACCTGATCTCTACAAAGAGACAAAATCTTTTTACGATGACAGTATTGATTGGAGCAGGTGTGAACTTTATTCTGAATCTGATTCTTATCCACTTTTTCCAATCTATTGGTGCTGCGATAGCCTCTGTGGTAGCAGAAACAACGATTGCTTTAGTCCAGTTGTATTTGGTAAGAAAAGAGTTTTCAATCAAGATTATCTTTTTGTCAAGCTGGCATTATTTTATAGCCGGTGGAGTAATGTTGGTAGGCTTAAAGATTCTTAATATTAAATTTGTACCATCAGTAATCAATACTGTTTTAATGTCCATTTGTGGAGCATTAATATACTTTATGATTTTGTATCTTTTCAGAGATTTGTTCTTCATTGACAACATAAAGAATTTGTTTAATAAGTGCAAGTAATGTCATTTTGCAGTTGTTTTTACCAGATACATGATGATTTGTTGGAAAATTAGAAATTCGATGCTATCAAGTCACGTGGTGAATTCTTTTTTATATTTTTTAAGTGAAATAGCTGATATCACATGGATACAGACTTTTTAAATGCTGATTCAAATGTTTAGAACTGTACTAAAGATATCTAAAATATACAATATACACAAAACAAAATACTCTTGTCTTTCTAAATCTACATTTTATATAGACGGTGATTAATTATTA
>DKXQ01000139.1:13355-35397 GCA_002493085.1 Lachnoclostridium sp. UBA7122 | reverse complement strand
GGGCTTACTTGATGAGGTTAAATATTTATGCTGCTTATTACATTGTTAAGCGCACTTACGGATTTTTTTAAAAGCTTTGCTTCATGTCCATCGAGGTCAATACAGACTACTTGTTCCACACCGTCATTTCCTACAATTGATGGCATGCCTATACATACACCGTCAGCTTCATAATAATGGTGCTGCATGCTGCTTACAGTTAGTATGCTTTTTTCATCACGCACTATGCTTTCGCATATCCTTCTCACAGCCATAGCTATTCCGTAATACGTTGCGCCTTTTCTGTCTATTATTTCATATGCACTGTTTTTTACCATATCAGATAGTTTGTTTTTATTTTCTTCATTTGTTTCATATCCACGCATTTCGCAGAACTGGTTAACAGGAATACCACTTACATTTACACTGCTCCATGCAGCAACTTCACTGTCACCATGTTCTCCTATAATAAATGAATGTACATTTCTCGGGTCAACGGACAGGCGTTCGCCTATAACATATTTAAGCCTTCCCGAATCCAGAACTGTGCCACTGCCAAAAACGTGGTTTTCTTTAAAACCTGAAAGTTTGAGTGTAACCCATGTAAGTATGTCAACAGGATTGCTTACCACAAGCAGTATGGCATCTTTTACATGTTCTGTTATGCTTGGTATAATCTGCTTAAATATACTTACATTTTTATTTACAAGGTCAAGCCTTGTTTCACCTGGTTTCTGGCCTGCCCCTGCTGTAATAATGATAATGCCTGCATCTTTAAGGCTTTCATAGCCGCCAGCGTATATTTTGACAGGACGTGCAAATGGTATGCCATGGTTTAAATCCATAGCTTCGCCCTCTGCTTTGTCCATGTCAGTATCAATAAGTACAATTTCCCGGAACAGGGAATGTTGCATAAGTGTAAAGGCAATAGTTGCCCCGACAAAGCCACAGCCTATTATTCCTGCTTTTGATAAATTCATAGTACACCTCTTTTTTATTTGATAAATGTATAGTATGTTTATTTTTTTCTAAATAATGCATATTAGAAAAACAAAAAAATACTTGCATTTATTGTAAAATAATGGTATACTAATCAAAGTTAATGCAGATATGGTTCATTGGTAGAACGCCAGCTTCCCAAGCTGGAAAGGCGGGTTCGATTCCCGTTATCTGCTTTACTTATTTTTTATTATACTTAAATTTTAGTCTATGTCAATTGTGAAATTCATTATGTTTTTTCCCAAAAATACTTGCATTTAATGCAAAGTAGTGATAAACTATGGTTATGAAGATGGTAATTATTAGTAAGAGTGGACGCACAGTCCACTCTTTCATTTTGTTATTACTGCTTAATGAAAAAGAAAAGAGGTTATATGTGTGGCTAAACATGAGGAATACGAAAAGCGGACAGAAGAGCTTCTTGAACCGCTAATGGAGAAAAATAAATTTGAGCTTGTAGATGTTGAATATGTAAAAGAAGCAGGGAACTGGTATCTGCGTGCCTATATAGACAAACCAGGAGGAATCACGCTTGATGACTGCGAAATGATAAACAGGGCACTAAGTGATATTATGGACGAAGAAGATTTTATACCTGATTCATATATTCTTGAAGTCAGTTCACCAGGTCTTGGGAGACAGCTTAAGAAAGAAAAAGACTTCAGGCGCAGCATAGGACTGGATGTGGATTTAAAGTTTTATAAGGCAAGGAAGATGCCATCTGGCAAAAATGGTAAAGAAATCCAGGCAAAAGAGCTTACAGGAACGTTAAAGGCTTTTACAGATGCTACTATTACAATAGAGACAGATTTTTCAGATAATTATGAAATACCCCGTGCGGAGATTTCTACAGTCAGGCTGGCTATAGATTTTTAGATTAAGGAGGAAAAGTAAAATGGCAGCAAGAAAGACAAAATCTACAAGAAATGAATGTTCAGAACTTATAGAAGCATTAAATGCTATTGAAAAAGAAAAACAAATTAGCAAGGATGTTATTTTGGAAGCTGTTGAAAATTCACTTCTGGCCGCCTGTAAAAACCAGTATGGCAAATCAGAAAATATAAGGGTAAATATTAACCGTGAAACTGGTGAAGTAAAAGTATATGCAGAAAAGATTGTTGTTGATGATGATGAAATTGAAGATGATACAGAGCAGATAGGAATTACAGAAGCGATACTGCGGTATGATGTACATGATATAGGTGGTATTGTGTCTATAGAAGTAACACCAAAGAATTTCGGGCGCATTGCAGCCCAGAAAGCAAAACAGGTAGTTGTACAGAAAATACGTGAAGAGGAAAGAAAAGTACTTTATATACAGTATCTTGAGAAAGAACGGGAAGTAATAACAGGAATTGTACAGCGTTATAGTGGTAAAAATGTATGTATAAATCTTGGAAAAGTTGATGCGGTACTTATGGAAAGTGAACAGGTTAAAGGAGAGTATTTTAAGCCTACAGAACATATCAAATTATATGTGGTGGAAGTGAAGGATACACCAAAAGGACCAAGAATTACAGTATCACGTACACATCCAGAGTTTGTTAAAAGGCTGTTTGAAGAAGAAGTAACAGAAATACAGGATGGCACAGTTGAAATAAAAAGTATTGCAAGAGAAGCTGGTTCACGCACGAAGATGGCAGTATCAGCGGATAATCCAGATGTTGACCCTGTAGGTGCATGTGTTGGCATAAATGGCAGCCGTGTAAATGCAATTGTTGAAGAACTGAAAGGTGAAAAAATTGATATAATAACATGGAATGATTCACCAGCTGTCCTTATCGAAAATGCGTTAAGCCCTGCAAAGGTTATTTCTGTTGAAGCCAAAGAAGAAGAAAAAACTGCACGTGTAATTGTCCCTGAAAACCAGCTATCACTTGCTATAGGAAAGGAAGGGCAGAATGCAAGGCTTGCCGCAAAACTGACAGGATATAAAATAGATATTAAGTGTGAATAGAGGAGGTGTCTGCATGGGAACGAAAAACACTATGCGCATAAAGAAAGTTCCTATGCGCCAGTGTACTGGATGTGGTGAACGCAAAGAAAAAAAAGAACTTATAAGGATTATAAGAACCCCGGAAAATTTAATTGAAATTGATTTTACAGGAAAGAAAAACGGCAGGGGAGCATATATATGTAATTCAGTGGAATGTTTAAAAATTGCAGAAAAGCGCAAATCGCTGGAACGTTCCCTTAAAGCCACCATTCCTGCTGAAGTGTATAAAAAGCTTGGAAAGGAGATGATGGGCAGTGAAGAATGATAATGTCTTCCGGATGCTGGGTCTGGCAGCGAAGGCAGGAAAAGTAGCAAGCGGTGAATTTATGACAGAAAACGCTGTGAAATCAGACAGAGCTGCTCTTGTTATTGTGGCAGAGGATGCTTCTGAAAATACAAAAAAGAAGTTTACAAATATGTGCGAGTATTACAAAGTACCAGTAAGGATTCATGGAATAAAAGATGAACTTGGCCATTTTATAGGTAAGGAATTCCGTGCATCCCTGGCAATTACTGATAAAGGCCTTGCACAAGCGGTTATGAAGAAAATGAACTAGGAGGTCATAAGAACGTATGGCAAAAATGAAAATATATGAAATTGCAAGAAGTATGCAGGAAAAGTCTCCTGATTTAAAAAGTAAAGATATAGTAAAATTTTTACAGGAAAATGGATTTGAAGCCAAAAGTGCCCAAAGTACTATAGAAGATGATGCTATTGGTTTTCTGCTGAAAAATTTTAGTAAAATTGTTATACAAAAACGCACACACAGAGATAATCCGCAAGGTGCAAAGAGAAATGGGCAGGCTAAAATGGGAAAGGCTTCAAAACAGGAGCGTGCTGCAAATACAAAGAAAAATAAGAATGAAAAAGGCGGCAGCCATAAAAAACCTGCCAGTGCCCCAGAAGCAGCAGACACAGTTAATACAGATGCTGCATTGAAGCCAGGGGAACCAGAAAAGACAGAAAATATTATAAAAGCAGGAGAAACTGCAGATTTACAGACAGAAGCATCTGTACAGCCTGTTGAAAATATAGAAAAAAATACTAAAAAACCTGATATGGATGACAAAAAAATGGCAACTGGCAAAACAGACAGGGATGGCAAGGCTGGCAGGATTAATAATGAAGGAACTAAGGAGAATACAGAAGTAAAGCAGGAAACTGCGAGTGGGAAAAGGGATAACATGAACCAGAATGGACAAAATAATAATAACAACCGTCGTGACAGACGTGGAGACCACAGGAACAGTAATAATGACAACAGAAGCGGAAATAATAGAGATAACCACCGCAGCCAAAACCAGGGACAGGGGCGCAATGACAGAAATAACAGAAATGGAAATGACAGGAATGACAACCGCAGTACAGGAAGGGACAGCCGTGGAAATGACAACAGAAGAGATAACCGCAGCAGTGATGGCAGAAAAGACAACCGCAGCCAGGGCAGGGATAACCGTAATTCAGGACGTAACAGCAGGGATAACCGCAGCAATGTAAATAACCGCAGTGCTGCAGCACCACTGAATTCAATGAAATCAGAAGTAAAACAATCACGCCAGCAGCGCCCTAATAAGGATTCCAGAAGTGCAAAGCAGAAATATGGTAAAAACCACGACAGGGATGATATGGATGATGAAATATTTATCCAGGCAAAGAACCGTAAAAAGAAAGACCCAGACCGCAAAGGTGCATTTATAAAGCCAGAACCAGTTAAAAAGCCTGCTGAACCAGAAGATGGCATCAGGACAATAGTACTTCCTGAAAAAATGACTATAAAAGAACTGTCAGATGTTATGAAGGTACAGGCTTCAACAGTTATTAAAAACCTGTTCCTGCGTGGCCAGGTTGTTACTCTTAACCACGAGATAACGTTTGAAGAAGCAGAGGAAATTGCACTTGAATACAACTGTATCGCTGAACAGGAGGAAAAAGTTGATATTATAGCAGAAATCTTAAAGGAAGATGAAGAGGATGAAACACGTATGAAACAACGCCCTCCAGTTGTGTGTGTTATGGGGCATGTAGACCACGGAAAAACTTCACTTCTTGATGCTATCCGTGAAACGCATGTGACATCACGTGAAGCGGGAGGCATTACACAGCATATCGGTGCTTATGTAACAGAAATTAACGGTTCAAAGATTACGTTCCTTGATACACCTGGACATGAGGCATTTACTTCAATGCGTATGCGTGGTGCACAGTCTACGGATATAGCAATACTTGTAGTTGCAGCGGACGATGGTGTAATGCCACAGACTGTAGAGGCTATAAGCCATGCTAAAGCTGCAGGTGTAGAGATTATTGTAGCTGTAAACAAGATTGATAAGCCAAGTGCAAATGTAGAAAGAGTTAAACAGGAACTTGTAGAATATGAGCTTGTAGCAGAAGACTGGGGTGGAGACACTGTATTTGTTCCAGTATCTGCCCATACTAAAGAGGGACTGGATAACCTTCTTGAAATGATTATACTTACAGCAGAAGTACTTGAACTTAAAGCAGACCCGGACCGCAAAGCAAGGGGTGTGGTTATAGAAGCACAGCTTGATAAAGGACGCGGGCCTGTTGCAACAGTACTTGTACAGAAAGGGACATTGCATGTAGGTGACAATATCGCAGTAGGTTCTACTTATGGAAAAATACGTGCAATGATGGATGACAAGGGCCAGAGGGTAAAAGAGGCACTTCCATCTACTCCTGTAGAAATACTTGGACTGCACGATGTTCCAGACGCAGGTGAGATATTCCTGGCAACTGAAAATGACAAAGAGGCAAGAAATATTGCAGAAACTTATATTGAACAGGGCAGGGAAAAACTTCTTGATGATACAAAATCAAAACTTACACTTGATGGCCTGTTCTCACAGATACAGGCGGGCAATATCAAAGAATTAAACCTTATTGTAAAAGCTGATGTACAGGGTTCAGTTGAAGCTGTCAAGCAGAGCCTGCTTAAACTCAGCAATGATGAAGTTGCAGTACGCATTATCCATGGGGCAGTAGGTGCAATTAATGAATCTGATGTGTCGCTTGCAAGTGCTTCTAATGCAATTATAATAGGTTTTAATGTAAGACCAGACAATACTGCAAAGGAGATTTCAGAAAGAGAAAAGGTTGATGTACGTCTTTACAAGGTAATATATAATGCCATTGAAGATATAGAAGCTGCTATGAAAGGCATGCTTGACCCTGAGTTTGAAGAAAAGGTATTAGGACATCTGGAGATACGCCAGATATTTAAGTCTTCAGACGTGGGGATGATTGCTGGTTCATATGTGCTTGATGGCAAGATTGTACGTGGATGCAAAGTAAGAATATCACGTGAAGGTGAACTTATATTTGAAGGTGGCCTGGCTTCACTTAAAAGGTTTAAGGATGATGTAAAAGAAGTCGCCGCAGGATATGAGTGCGGTCTTGTGTTTGAGGGATTTAATGACATTAAAGTAGAAGATACAGTGGAAGCATATACAATGGTAGAAGTGCCACGTATTTGATGGAGGCAATATATGAAAAAAAACAGTATAAAATATTCACGTATGAATGGTGAAGTACAGCGTGAAATAAGCATGATAATTTCAAGGGATATTAAAGACCCGAGAATACATCCAGTGACATCAGTTGTGTCAGTTGAGGTAACTCCTGACTTAAAATTGGCAAAAGTTTTTGTTAGTGTTTTAGGCAGCAAGGAAGACAGGGAAAATACACACAAGGGGCTTATAAGTGCTGCGCCTGCTATACGTTCACTTCTTGCCAAATCACTAAATATGCGCAATACGCCTGAACTGGATTTTATCATGGATGATTCAATAGAGCATGGCATAAATATGTCGAAAAAAATAGATGATTTGGTTAAAGAAGAAACAGAGAGCCTGGCAGGTGAAAACCAGCTGGAATAAGACTGGATACAATGGCGTAATGTTGCTTCATTACGCCATTGTAAGCTTATAACAAAGCAAAACCGAATGGAGGTTAATTATGGACGAGTTAAAAAATATTGCAGAAAAGGCAAAGGACATTATTATAACAGGACATATGAGGCCAGATGGCGACTGCATAGGCGCATGCATAGCAGTCTACAGCTATTTACACAAATTTTACCCAGATAAAAATATAAAAGTTTATCTTGAGAACGTGCCTGAAAGATTTTCATTTTTGGACCCAGACAGGCAAATTATTTCAAACATACTGCCTGAATGGCAGCCAGACCTTGTTATGGTATTTGACAGCAGTTCAGCAGCTATGCTTGGAGAGGCCGTAAAACTTTTCCGCAGTGCTAAAGATTCAGTATGTATTGACCACCATATCAGTAATAAGGGGTATGCAAAAATTAATTTTATAGATGGGACAGCAAGTTCTACATGTGAAATTTTATACGGGCTTATATCTGATACCGACATAGATTCAAAAATGGCTGAGGCACTTTATATGGGCATAGCATTTGATACAGGAGTATTCAGGTATTCCAATACTTCCAGAAAGACAATGGAAATAGCTGGAAAACTTATTGAAAAGGGTATTCCTTTCTGGGATAATATAGATAAATGTTTTTACCAGAGGACATATATACAGGCACAGCTTTTAGGCAGAACGCTTTTAACAAGTATGCTGCTGATGGATGGCAAATGCATTTTTGCTGTTATTACAAGAAGGATGATGGAGTTTTATGGAGCCAGTATAGAAGATACAGTCGGGATTATAGATCAGTTGAGGGTTACAAAAGGTGTAGAAGTAGCAATACTTCTTCATGAAACTGGCAAGCAGGAATACAAAGTAAGCATGCGTTCAAACAAGTATGTGGATGTAAATAAAATTGCTACATATTTTGGCGGGGGCGGCCATAAAAAGGCAGCAGGTTTTATGATGGGCGGCTCAGTACATGATGTTGTCAACAATATAACAGAACATATAGAGGCACAACTGTAAAAATATGGATGGAATAATTAATATATACAAAGAATCCGGTTTTACTTCCCATGATGTTGTCGCAAAACTGCGTGGGATATTACACCAGAAAAAAATCGGGCATACTGGTACTCTGGACCCCGCAGCAGAAGGTGTCCTGCCAGTATGCTGTGGAAAAGCCGCTAAAGTGTGCAGCTTTCTTACTGGAGAGGACAAGTCATATCATGCAGTCTGCCGTCTTGGTGTTGAAACTGACACACAGGATATGACAGGGACTATTCTTAAGAGACATAGCATAAAAGGAATTACAGAAGAGGACATCACTAAGTGCATAAAGCAGTTTGAAGGTGAAATAATGCAGGTCCCGCCGATGTATTCAGCAATTAAAGTAAATGGAAAAAGACTTTATGAGCTTGCAAGGGAAGGAAAAACTATAGACAGGAAGCCACGTCCTGTTACAATATCATCTATAGTAATTACAGATACAGACCTGGACAGTGGCACATTTGCAATGGATATTACATGCTCAAAGGGAACTTATATAAGGACACTCTGCCATGATATAGGGATATCGCTTGGAACTGCTGCTGTTATGGAAAAACTTATACGTACACGGGTATCTGTATTTAAAATAGAAGATTCCATTAAACTTTCAATGGTACAGCAGGCAGCACAAAAAGATATTGCCAGCCTGGAAAGGTATTTTATATCTGCTGACAGGCTTTTTCCCGGATACAAAAAGTTCAGGATAAAGGACAGGTTTGCTGCCTGTCTTGCCAATGGCAATAAACTGTCTTCAGGCATGTTGTGTAATTTAACAGGGGGCAGTGAGCCATCAGATGGTGAAAATATACTTGTCTATGATGAACATGGTATATTTAAAGCAATTTACAAAAGAGAAACAGGGGAATACAGGGTAAATAAAATGTTCTAAAATTACTAAGCAGCAGAAAGGGCATGGTTATTAACATGGAAATCCTTAGAGGAATTGATATAAAAATAGAAAACAGCGCTGTGTCACTTGGAAAATTTGATGGCATACATCTTGGACACAGGCTTTTATTAAATGAGATACTTAAACATAGTGAATTTGTCCCTACAGTATTTACTTTTGATATAGATGATAATGCCAGCCAGCCAGGCAAACTTATATATTCTGGACGTGAAAAGCTGGTATTGCTTGAAGATATTGGAATAAAACGGACTGTACTGTTTCCATTTAATAACGAAACAAAAAGCATGAAACCCGAAGATTTTATAGAAAAAGTGCTTGTAGAAAAAATGGATGCAAGATTTATCTGCGTTGGAACAGATTTCCGCTTTGGAAAAGACAGGCGTGGCAATGCTGGCATGCTTAAGGCGTATTCTTCAAAATATGGATATGAAACAAAAATATTTAACAAGCTTTTATCAGAAGATGAAATTATAAGCAGTACCCTTATCAGGGAAAAAATTGAAACTGGTGATATCCAGTGTGCCAATAAACTTCTTGGCAGGACATATTTTATAGAAGGAACAGTAGTTCATGGCAATGCACTTGGACGCAGGCTTGACATGCCTACTGCCAATATTTTTCCTGAAAAAGAAAAAGTGCTTCTTCCATCAGGTGTATATGCCTCAACATTAGTACTTGATGGAAAACGCTATAATTCAGTAACTAATATTGGCAGAAAGCCTACAGTGGGTTCAGACAGGACAGTTGTAGAAACATGCATACTGGATTTTCAAAAAAATATATATGGACAGAACATAATAGTTGAATTTCACGAATTCCTGCGTCCTGAAAAAAAGTTTCCAGATATAGAACAGCTTAAAAACCAGATGGAGCGTGATAAAAAACATGCAGCGGAAGTATTAAAAAAGCTTCGTTAGTAAAACCAATGTTGTTTTTTTATCTTATGGCACTTAAAACCAGTACTGGAAAAAATTATTTTAAATAAATATAACAAGTTACATGCGAAATACTTGTATCATTGTGTTATTTATGTTAAACTCAGTTTAGCAGTACAAATTTGCACTATAGTACCGTTTTATGTTGAAAGATTTTGCAAATTAGTATAATATATAAGACAAAGAAGTCAATTGTAATTTTTAAAACAGAAGGGAGATGAATTTAATATATTAAATCTGGCATAGATATTTTTTAAACTTTTAAATATTAGAACTAGCTAGATTGTAATTTTTCAACCATAATATTGACTTCTTAGTTGTAAATTTTATTTGCATTTCTTATGGTAATGGTGTATAATGAATAAGGTGGTTGAAAAAATAATATTATAACATGTAAAGGAGATATAAATATGAAGAACAAACAAACAATTAATACTAACTTAACAAAGCGTGATCTGGATGTTATGAACATACTGTGGGATAGTGATTCACCTAAGACAGCTGCCCTTATAGTAAAGACAAAACCTGAACTTACTATGAATACAGTACAGGCTGTTCTCAGGAAACTTTTAAAGAATAACTTAATTAAAGTAGCTGATATCGTTTACAGCGGCACAGTCCTGACACGCAGCTATTCACCTTTAGTTTCACAAGAAGATTTTTTAATACATAAAATGACTTCTGAGTACCAGTCATTGAGTAATAAAATTTCTAAAGTGTCTATCCTGGCTGCCCTTTTGGATACAGAAAAAGATGCTGACAAGATTAAGGAAGATATTGCACAGTTAAGCGAGTTGTTAAAAACTTATGCAAAAAACTTATCATAAGGTTCCTGAGGCTGCTGCACTAAGAAAGATTTATTCTGCTTGGTGCGGCAGCTTTTAACATTCAGCTGTTATTTTTATAAATTTTATTTTCACACGGCTTGACATAAAAATAATTTCTGTATACACTATAAGCTAGTGCTTTTTAAAGAAAATATTAAAAATATATCCAGAAAGGAAGGCGTAAGTTATGGATTATAAAATTGCAGTCATTCCAGGAGATGGCATTGGTCCTGAAATTGTGGCAGAAGCAAAGAAGGTATTAGATAAGATTGGCGTGATATATGGCCACTCGTTTGAATACCAGGAGCTTCTTATGGGCGGCTGTTCTATAGATGCATATGGTGTACCACTTACAGATGAAACATTAGAGGCGGCAAAAGCAAGTGATTCTGTGCTGCTTGGGGCTGTTGGCGGTGATGTTGGCAAGTCGGACTGGTATAAGCTGCCACCTGATAAACGTCCAGAGGCAGGATTGCTTAAAATCCGCAAAGGCCTGGAACTTTATGCAAATATCCGTCCTGCTGTGCTTTTTGATGAATTAAGCGGTGCATGTCCTCTTAAGGAAGAAATTACAGAAGGCGGGTTCGATTTTATAGTTATGAGGGAACTTACAGGCGGCCTTTATTTTGGAGAACGTAAAACAATAGAAGAAAATGGAGTTCTTAAAGCTATTGATACTCTTACATACGATGAAAATGAGATAAGGCGCATCGCAAAATGGGGCTTTGAGGTTGCTATGAAGCGCAATAAAAAGGTTTGTAGTGTTGATAAGGCAAATGTGCTGGATTCCTCAAGGCTGTGGCGCAAAATTGTAAAAGAAGTGTCAGGAGAGTATCCAGAAGTGGAACTTACAGATATGCTGGTTGACAACTGTGCAATGCAGATTGTACGGGACCCTAAGCAGTTTGATGTAATACTTACAGAAAATATGTTTGGAGATATTCTTTCAGATGAAGCAAGCATGGTGACCGGCTCAATAGGTATGCTGCCGTCAGCAAGCCTTGGTGCAGCAAAGCTTGGACTGTATGAGCCAAGCCACGGTTCAGCGCCTGATATTGCAGGCCAGGATAAGGCAAATCCAATAGCAACGGTGCTTTCCGCAGCAATGATGCTACGTTATTCGTTTGACCTTGAAAAGGAGGCAGATGCAATAGAAGCAGCTGTAAAACAGGTTCTTAAAGAGGGTTACAGGACTGTTGATATAATGGACAAGGGAAAAACTCTTACTGGCACAAAGCAAATGGGTGATTTAATAGTAAAATATTTAGCATAGATTATAAGCAGAGCAGAAATGGCAGAAATGAGGTAAATGATGAAGAGTGATGCAGTTAAGAAAGGGATGCAGACAGCTCCCCAGAGGTCATTATTTAATGCACTTGGCCTTACAGAAGAAGAGCTTGAAAGACCGCTTGTCGGCATTGTAAGTTCATATAATGAGATTGTGCCAGGCCATATGAATATTGATAAAATTGTTGATGCAGTTAAGACAGGCGTTGCAATGGCAGGAGGAACACCTATAGTATTCCCGGCTATTGCAGTTTGTGATGGAATTGCAATGGGACATATTGGTATGAAATATTCTCTTGTGACAAGAGATTTGATTGCAGATTCTACAGAATGTATGGCACTTGCACACCAGTTTGATGCACTTGTTATGGTACCAAACTGTGACAAGAATGTGCCAGGGCTTCTTATGGCGGCTGCAAGGATTAATGTACCTGCAATATTTGTAAGCGGCGGACCTATGCTTGCAGGCCATGTCAATGGACAGAAAACAAGCCTTTCATCAATGTTTGAAGCAGTTGGTGCTAATGCAGCAGGAAGAATGTCTGATGAAGAAGTTGATAATTATGTATGCAATGCATGCCCTACATGCGGCTCATGTTCAGGCATGTATACGGCCAATAGCATGAATTGTCTTACTGAGGCTATAGGCATGGGGCTTCAGGGCAACGGAACAATACCTGCAGTATATTCACAGAGAATTAAGCTTGCAAAATATGCTGGCATGAAAGTTATGGAACTTTTGGAGAAAAATATATGTCCAAGGGATATTATGACAGAGAAAGCATTTATGAATGCATTAACTGTTGATATGGCACTTGGATGTTCTACTAATACAATGCTTCACCTTCCAGCTATTGCACATGAAGCAGGAGTTTTATTAAATCCGGATATAGCTAACCAGATAAGTGATAAGACCCCTAATTTATGCCATCTTGCGCCAGCAGGACACCACTATATGGAAGAATTAAACGAAGCAGGCGGCATTTATGCAGTTATGAATGAATTAAATAAAAAAGGACTGCTCTATACAGACCTTATAACAGCTACAGGCAAAACAGTGGGTGAAAATATTGAGGGATGTATTAATAAAAATCCTGAAATCATACGTCCTGTAGAAAAGCCATACAGTGAAACAGGCGGCATTGCTGTGCTTCATGGCAATATAGCGCCTGACAGCTGTGTTGTCAAGCGTTCTGCAGTTGTACCAGAGATGATGGTGCATGAAGGACCAGCCAGGGTATTTGACTGTGAGGAAGACGCAATAGAAGCAATCAAAGGCGGAAAAATCGTAGCTGGCGATGTTGTGGTTATCCGCTATGAAGGTCCAAAAGGCGGGCCGGGCATGAGGGAGATGCTTAATCCTACATCAGCCATCGCAGGCATGGGACTTGGTTCAAGTGTTGCACTTATTACAGATGGACGCTTTTCAGGTGCGTCAAGAGGTGCATCAATAGGGCATGTTTCACCAGAAGCAGCAGTAGGCGGGCCTATTGCACTTATAGAAGAAGGAGATATTATCGCTATAGATATTCCTTCCAATACAATTAATGTAAAGGTATCTGATGAAGAACTTGAGAGGCGCAAAGGTTTATGGAAGCCAAAAGAGCCAAAGGTAAAGACAGGTTATCTTGCAAGATATGCGTCTATGGTGACATCAGCAGATAAAGGTGCAATTCTTAAGATTAATTAAGTTTTAGAAGTTTTCTAACTATAAAGGAAAGGTTTGGTTATAGAAATGCAAATGACAGGTTCCCAGATTGTTATTGAATGTTTAAAAGAACAGGGCGTTGATACTGTTTTTGGCTATCCTGGGGGAGCAATACTTAATATCTATGATGAATTGTACCGCCACCAGGATGAGATAAGGCATGTGCTTGTTTCGCATGAGCAGGGCGCTGCACATGCTGCTGACGGGTATGCACGTTCTACAGGGAAAGTTGGCGTATGTATGGCAACAAGCGGTCCAGGCGCAACCAACCTTGTAACAGGCATTGCCACAGCATATATGGATTCAGTTCCAATGGTAGCCATTACATGCAATGTAGGGCTTTCACTGCTTGGCAAGGATTCTTTTCAGGAGATAGATATTGCAGGTATCACAACACCAATTACAAAGTACAGTTTTATTGTTAAAGATGTAAAATCGCTTGCGCCAACTATAAGACGAGCATTTAAAATAGCACGCTCAGGAAGGCCGGGGCCAGTTCTTATAGATATTGTGAAAAATGCTACAAGTGATGAGGCTGATTATAAAAGGGAAGTACCAGAACTTATCAAAAGAGAAACATCAAAAATTGATGAACTGGCAGTAGAAGAAGCAATTAAAGTTATACGTGCTTCTAAAAAACCTGTAATATTTGTGGGCGGAGGTGCAATTATTGCCAATGCATCTAAGGAACTGGAGGATTTTGTAAAGCGTGTTGATGCCCCGGTTACTGATACTCTTATGGGCAAAGGCGCATTTCCTGGTGATGATAACTATTATATAGGCATGCTTGGAATGCATGGCACAAAGACAGCTAATTTAAGTGTATCAGAATGTGATGTGCTTATAGTCCTTGGCTCACGTTTTTCTGACAGGGTGACAGGCAATACAGAGACATTTGCAAAAAATGCAAAAATAATCCAGATAGATGTAGATGATGCAGAAGTTAATAAAAATATTGATGTAGACTTAAATATAACAGGTGATATCAAATCCGTGCTTGAAATATTTAATTCAAGGCTTGAACAGCTTTACCATAAAGAATGGATTGACAAGGTAATGGCACGTAAGGACGCACTTCCTCTTACGTACAATAAAGAGGTGCTTACTGGTCCTTATATTATAGAAAAACTTTATGAAATTACACAAGGTGATGCAATTATTGCAACTGAAGTAGGACAGCACCAGATGTGGGCAGCACAGTATTACAAGTATCTTAAACCACGCACTCTGATTACTTCAGGCGGACTTGGTACAATGGGATATGGTCTTGGCGCTGCAATAGGTGCAAAGGCGGCTAATCCTGAAAAAACGGTTATAAATATAGCTGGTGATGGCTGTTTCCGCATGAATATGAATGAAATCATAACTGCATCAAGAAACAGCCTGCCAGTTATAGAAATTATATTTAATAACCATGTACTTGGAATGGTGCGCCAGTGGCAGACATTGTTCTATGGAAAGAGGTATTCACATACAGTATTAAATGACAGTATGGATTATGTAAAGCTTTCTGAAGCTATGGGTGCTAAAGCATACAGGATAGAAAAGAAAGAAGATGTTGTACCTGTGCTTAAGGAAGCAGTTGGAAGTGATGTACCTGTTGTAATTGACTGTATCATCCAGAGTGATGATAAGGTATTTCCAATGGTTGCACCAGGCAAGAACCTCGATGAGGTCTTTGATGAAAAGGACCTTATAAAAGGCAGGAATTAACACAACATAATTATTTTTACAGAAGGAGGCACATTAAAGTGGGCAGAGTTTATAATTTTTCAGCCGGTCCGGCGGTATTACCGGAGGAGGTATTAAAAGAAGCAGCAGCAGAGATGTTAGATTATGAAGGAACAGGCATGTCAGTTATGGAGATGAGCCACCGTTCCAAAGCATATGACAATATAATCAAGACAGCAGAAAAAGATTTAAGGGAACTTATGAATATTCCTGACAATTACAAAGTAATGTTTTTACAGGGTGGCGCTTCACAGCAGTTTGCAATGATACCTATGAACCTTATGAAAAACAAAGTTGCTGACTATATTATAACAGGACAGTGGGCAAAAAAGGCATGGCAGGAAGCATGCAAGTACGGCAAAGCAAATAAAATTGCTTCATCCGAAGATAAGACATTCTCATATATCCCTGATTGTTCAGATTTGCCAATTTCTGAAGATGCAGATTATGTTTATATATGTGAAAATAATACAATATATGGTACAAAATATAAAAAACTTCCTGATACGAAAGGCAAAACACTTGTGGCAGATGTTTCTTCATGCTTTTTATCTGAACCTGCTGACGTATCAAAATATGGCGTAATCTATGGCGGAGTACAGAAAAATATTGGTCCTGCTGGTGTTGTAATTGTAATTATGCGGGAAGACCTTATTACAGAAGATGTACTTCCTGGCACTCCGACAATGCTGACATATAAAACACATGCTGATGCAGGTTCACTGTATAACACACCGCCAGCTTATGGCATTTATATCTGTGGCAAAGTATTTAAGTGGATTAAAAATATGGGCGGGCTTGAAGTTATGAAACAGAGGAATGAAGAAAAGGCAAAGATACTTTATGATTTCCTTGACAGCAGCAAGCTTTTTAAAGGTACAGTTGTTCCAGAAGACCGTTCACTTATGAATGTGCCATTTGTAACAGGCAATGAAAACCTTGATGCTAAATTTGTTGCAGAGGCAGCACAAAACGGTTTGGTTAACCTTAAAGGACACCGCTCAGTTGGCGGCATGAGGGCAAGTATTTATAACGCTATGCCAAAAGAAGGCATTGTAAAACTTGTGGAATTTATGAAGAAGTTTGAGGAGGAAAATGCATAATGTTTAAATACACATGTTTAAATCCAATCGCCAGTGTCGGGCTTGATAATTTTACAGATAATTATGAAAAGACAGAAGAACTTGCACAGGCACAGGCTGTCCTTGTAAGAAGTGCGTCAATGCATGACCTGGAATTGCCAGATTCACTGCTTGCGGTTGCAAGGGCTGGTGCAGGCTATAACAATATTCCAACTGACAAGTGTGCAGATAAGGGCATTGTAGTTTTTAATACACCAGGTGCTAATGCCAACGGTGTCAAAGAACTCTTTGTAGCAGGAATGTTACTTGCAGCACGTGATATCAAAGGCGGCATTGACTGGGTAAATGAAAACAGGGACAATGCAAATATCAGCAAAGATATGGAAAAAGCCAAGAAACAGTTTGCAGGCACAGAGCTTATGGGAAAAAAGATGGGTGTTATCGGTCTTGGTGCTATAGGCGTACTTGCTGCCAATGTAGCTAACCGCATGAAGATGGAAGTATATGGTGTAGACCCATTTCTTTCAGTAAAAAATGCACTTTCACTTTCAAGAGATATTAAAATTGTAAAAACATATGATGAAATCTATAAAGAATGTGACTATATCACAATACATGTGCCGCTTCTTGATGAAACAAGAGGAATGTTAAACAAAGAAGTGTTTGACAAGATGAAAGACGGTGTAGTAATTATAAATATGGCAAGGGATACACTTGTAAACGACGAAGATATGAAAGCTGCCCTGGAATCAGGAAAAGTAGCAAAATATGTTACAGATTTCCCTAATCCGGCAGTAATGAAAATGCCAAATGTAATTGCGACACCACACCTTGGCGCATCAACTGCCGAGTCAGAAGACAATTGTGCAGTTATGGCAGTAGATGAACTGCGTAATTACCTTGAAAATGGCAATATAATTAATTCAGTAAACTTCCCGGCATGTGATGCAGGAAAATGCAGCTCAGAAGGAAGAATTACTGTTGCACATAAAAATGTACCAGGCATGTTAAGCCGCCTGACTAATGTATTTTCAGAAGAGGGTGTAAATATATCCCATATGACTAACAAGAGCCGTGGCAATTATTCATATTGTGTATTTGATATAGATTCAGCAAGCACAGAATCTATGGCTGGAAAGTTAGACAGTATTGATGGTGTATTAAAAACACGCATTATAAAGTAAAAAAACAGTAATTTTACAAAAACTGGCAGACAAATGGGGCAGATAGATTTATCTGCCCTGTTAAATACCATAATAAGTCTTTTACCTCATTTTCACCAGATATTTTATGCCATGCCATTTGCTGTTTTATATTTGTGAAGCATAAGTGCATGGTTCTGCTCTTCAATCTGGATATCAGCCAGCAGTTTTCTTAAAGCAGCATTAGCAAATATAAAAACATCCATATTGTATTCAGAAGAAACAAGTTTTTCAGTTGCAATGCAGTCTGTCACAAGGAAATTATCAGCTTTCTTGTCTTCACTGTCTGACATTGTGTCATAAGTTGCCTTTGGTTCATACTTTGCACCATCGCTGTCATTACAGTCACAAGAAGGCACTTCACCATCAAGCACCTGCTGGAGTGAATTATAGTGCTGCTGCTCCTTTTTCTGCAAAGTGCTGAAAAGATTCTTTAAAACAGGGTCTTTTGCTTCCTGGCTGTATTTGCCATATTTTTTAATACATGTCTGTTCCTGTGTCTGAAGGTCTTTAATAGCTGTCTTTTCTTTTTCTTGTAATATCATTCTGATACCTCACTTATATTTTTACTTTAGAACAAAGCTGCTGTTCCTTTGTATATAATTTGTACAGTTTTTGGAAGATTATACATGCAATATACTTAGTCCAAAAAAATTTAATAATTGACAAAGCCCTTACGAGTTGTTATAATCTCTAAGAGCGTTTGTAATAGTTTTGTAACAATAATCCAGAAAACATATTATCTTGCATACTGTATGGTGGGTTCCAGCCTGCAAGGTAGCGGAGGGTACTATGAGAAAACATATTTTTAATACTCTGGCTGTATTCGTGGCTGCTGTATCATTTATGACTGTACCAGCAGCAGGAGAAGCCATGTCCCTGGCAGAAGAGAAACCCCTGGCTGGTTTGACAATTTCCCTTGATAAATATTGTGATGCAGTTATTGAAGACAAGGAAAAGGAAGAAGCAAAAATAGCAGAAGAGCGGGAGAATGAAGATAGCATTGAAACTCCTGCGCCATCAGCAGAACCAGCACAGAAAACAGATAAAAAGGATAAAACAAAAAAAGAAGAAAAAGAAGAGGAACACCTTAAGCTAAACCTTGTCTATGACAGGCTGGGTGTTGCCAATGTGCACAATTACCTCAATGTGCGCAAGTCTCCAAGCAAAAGTTCAAAAATTGCTGGTAAGATGACAAGAAATTCAGGATGTAATATATATAAGATAAAAAAGGGCTGGGCAAAGATTGTATCAGGCAAGGTAAAAGGCTGGGTCAAGGCTGAATATCTTCTGACTGATGAAAAGGCAGAGGCAAGGGCAAAAAAGGTTGCAACGTTAAGGGCAACAGTATCTACAGAAACTTTGAATGTACGTACACTTCCTTCTACTGATTCAACTATCTACGACCAGATTTCAGCCGAAGAGGAATACAGGGTAGGCAATGAAAATATAACAAAAAAATGGCTTAAAAAATATATATCAAAGTACTGTTCTAAAAAAGAATTACGCAGCATTGATATGGATAAGATGTATAAAGATGCCAAAAACTGGGTAATGCTTAAAATAGATGAAGAAAAGGTATTTGTAAGCAAAGATTTTATAAATTTTACATATAACCTTAACAGGGCAGTTAAAATAAAACCACCTGTAAGAAAAAGCAGTTCTTCAGGCAGTTCTTCAAATGACTCTGGCTCTTCAGACAGCAGCAGTTATAGTACAGGGTCTGCTATTGTAAATTATGCTATGCAGTTTCTTGGAAACCGTTATGTATGGGGCGGAACAAGCCTTACAAATGGTACAGACTGTTCAGGTTTTGTAATGCGCATATATGAACACTTTGGCTATTATCTTCCCCGCACATCGAGGGCACAGGCAGCTGCAACACGGACTGTAAGCAGTTCAGAAGTACAGATTGGTGATTTGTTTTTCTATGGAAGTGGTTCAGTAAGCCATGTTGCACTCTATATTGGCGGCGGCCAGATAATACATGCAAGTAATTCAACTGATGGAATTAAAATTTCAAGTGCATATTACAGGCAGCCATTAAAAATTGGAAGGGTTATGTAAACTGGCAGTAACGGTACTACAATTAAATTTAAGGCAGACTATAGCCGCCACTAATAAATAGTGACGGCTGATATTTTATTAGGAAAGAAGGGCTTTTATGGCATTGTCAGATAAACAGATGGAACAGTATTCAAGGCATATTGCTTTAAAAGAAGTAGGTGTGGAAGGACAGGAGAGGCTTTTAAATGGAAAGGTGCTGGTTATTGGTGCAGGAGGTCTTGGTTCACCAGCAGCTATGTATCTGGCTGCATCAGGTGTAGGCACATTAGGAATTGCAGATGCAGATGCAGTAGATTTGTCTAATTTGCAGAGGCAGATTATACATGGAACAAAAGATATAGGCAAAGCAAAAGTACAGTCTGCAAAGGAAACTATTTATGCTATGAATCCAGATATCACTGTAAATACATACTATGAACTGGTTACTGCTGGAAATATAACAGATTTAGTGAAAGATTATGATTTTATCATTGATGCAACTGATAATTTTACATCAAAATTTCTAATTAATGACGCATGTGTAATTTCAGGAAAGCCATTTTCCCATGCAGGTGTATTGCGCTTTAGCGGGCAGCTTATGACATATGTGCCAGATAAGGGGCCTTGTTATAGGTGTATATTTAAAAATCCTCCTCCAGAGGGCGCAGTGCCAGACTGCAGGCAGGCTGGCCTTGCTGGTGCCATTCCAGGCATAATTGGAAGCATGCAGGCAATGGAAGCAGTTAAATACCTTACTGGGACAGGGGACTTGCTAACAGGAAGGCTGTTAACGTTTGATGCATTAAAAATGGAGTGCCGCACAGTAAAACTGCCGGAAGCAGATGGAACATGTGAAGTATGTGGCAACTTTCCAGTTATTACAAAACTGCAGGACTGATTGGAAGGCAGGGCTGGCATGCTGTATATAACTGAGGCAGATTATAATACAATACTGGGGCACTGCAAAACAAGCCTTCCATATGAAGCATGCGGGCTTGTTGCCGGGATAAGGGATGGAAGTAATAAATTTGTCAAAAAAGTTTATCTTATGGTTAATGCAGATAAAAGCAGCAGACATTTTTCTATGGTTCCAGAGGAGCAGTTTGCTGTAGCAAAAGATATAAGAAAGAATGGTTACAGACTGCTTGGCAATTTTCATTCGCATCCACATTCACCAGCCATGCTTTCAAACGAGGACAAAAGGCTTGCTTATGACACAGAGGCAGATTATATGGTTCTTTCTTTAATGGATATTGACAAACCAGTGCTTAATGTTTTTAATATTGACAGTACAAAACATGTGACAGCTGGAAAACTTGTTGTGGTAAAAAATTATTTACATCATGGTATATAGAAATATATAGACAGAAGGGGTTTTAAATTTGAAACGGAAATATTATTTAATTGATACTGAAAATGTAGGTGACAGATGGTATAAATTAATTGAAAAACTTGGAAAAAAAGACAGAGTAATTTCTTTTTATACAGAACATCATTCAAAACGTATGGAGGAGTGCCTGTTTCAACAGGTTCATAACCATAAAATTCTCTGGCTGGAGTGTGCAGCTGGAAATAATGCATTAGATTACCAGCTTATCGGTGTGCTTTCTTATCTGGTTGTAAAACATCCTAAATCATCATTTTGTATCTATTCTAATGACAAGGATTATAAAAACACAGTTGATTTCTGGAAAAGCCGGGGAATAGATATCAGCCAGAAAGAATTTAATACCGGAAAAAAGAAGAAAGCTAAAAAGAAGAAAAAGAAAACAGAACAGGCTAAGGATATAGCAGTTAAAGATAAAGAGACAGATACAGAGAAAGAGGCTGGAATAGTTTCAATGCAGGAAAGGTTTTGCCATGGGAAACTGACAGACCAGCAGTATACAGAAGAAATTGCAAAGTCTGTACCGGTTTCTGGCCTGGTAGCCTGGTATCATATTTATACTTCGTTATTTGGACAGGACAAGGGAAGAAATTTATATATGGCATTTAAAAAAGATGCGCAGATGCATGAAAGGCTTTCAAAATATTATATGGAAAATAAATATTTGCGGGGTGTTAATCTTGTGGCAGTGATTTTAAACTATAACGGCCTGGATGTAAAAAGAGCTGTAGAAGCATATAATATTATTAAGCTGCATGATCCTAAAAATTTCAGTGAGATAAAGAATGATTTTGATAAACAATTTGGCACAAAACCTCCGCAAATGTATTATAGCAGACTTAAGCCATTCATTAAAATAATTAATACTATATAAGCCTCAATAATTTTAAAAAAAATCTCAAAAAGTTATTGACAGAATTTAATTTATGTTGTAATATAAGTATCGTGCTTGTGAGGAATAAGAGAAACAAGCAGTAGTTATTGCACGAGTGGCTCAGTGGTGGA
>DKXQ01000139.1:0-13023 GCA_002493085.1 Lachnoclostridium sp. UBA7122 | reverse complement strand
GGGTTCGAATCCCGTCTCGTGCTTGTTTTCCAGAAACAGTAACTAGATAGTTATAGTTGTGCACGAGTGGCTCAGTGGTGGAGTACCGCCTTGCCAAGGCGGGGGCCGCGGGTTCGAATCCCGTCTCGTGCTTTTATTTTCCAGAAACCAGATGTTAAACCCATCTGGTTTTTTTGTTTTACAGAAAAGTGCGTCCTATAAAGCAAAAAAGTATTTACCATATAACACTTTCTAATATTTTTAATATTATAAGATTAACACATATAATTTTGTAAAATCTTATAAAGTGAAAGGAATACAATATATGGTACATCTGCTTTTAATAATTATCTATCTGGCATTTACCAGCCTTGGGCTGCCAGATTCTCTGCTTGGTTCTGCATGGCCTGTCATGTATAAAGAATTTGGAATACCTGTTTCATATGCAGGGATTCTGTCTATGATAATTGCTGCCGGGACAATTATTTCAAGCCTTCAGAGTGAAAGACTGACAAAAAGGCTTGGTACAGGAAAAGTTACAGTGGTTAGTGTGGCTGTAACAGCAGCAGCACTAACAGGCTTTTCTTTTAGCCATTCTTTCTATGTACTGTGTCTTTGGGCGGTTCCATATGGTCTTGGTGCAGGAAGTGTGGATGCTTCATTAAATAATTATGTTGTCCTTCATTATGCCAGCAGACATATGAACTGGCTTCATTGCATGTGTGGGCTTGGAGCATCAGCTGGCCCATATATTATGGGATATGTGCTGGCTGGCGGACAGAATTGGAATATGGGATACAGATATATAGGTATGCTTCAGGCAGTCTTGTCTGTTATTCTTGTATTAAGCCTTCCTCTTTGGAAAAAAGTGGAAAAAAATAGCCTGATACCAGATATCCAGGCAGCAGAAAACAGCAGCCAGTGTAACAGACCGCTTTCTTTATGGCAGATTACCCAAATTAAAGGGGCAAAAGAAATTATGGCCACATTTTTCTGTTACTGTGCTTTGGAACAGACAATTTCATTATGGGCTGGGAGCTATCTTGTATTAAACAGGAACTTTCCTGCAAAAACTGCTGCCGCCTATGCAGGTTTTTTCTTTGTAGGAATTACTGCTGGCAGAGCACTTAGTGGTTTTCTGGCGATAAAATGGAATGATACAAAGATGGTACGATTTGGCCTGATGCTGGTATTTACAGGAATATTATTTTTATTTGTTCCATCTGGCAATGTAACGCCACTTGCAGGGCTTATTTTAACTGGTCTTGGATGTGCGCCAATTTATCCATGTATTATACACTCAATACCAGGGCACTTTGGAACAGATAAATCACAAGCTATGATAGGTGTGCAGATGGCAGCAGCATATACAGGAACTTGTATAATGCCTCCACTATTTGGAATGGCAGCAAATTATATAAGCATTGCCCTTTTTCCATTTTATCTTATAATAATGTTATTTTTAATAATATTTATGCATGAAACAGTGCTCAAAAAAGTATAAAATAATTATAAAAAAAGGAATGTACATTTGCTAAAATGCACAATATATACTATAATAATATTATTAAATGCTAGTACAATAATATTAAGTAATTGGCAGTTTTGGCTTATCTATTGCCCTGAACAGGCTTGTTAAGCCTGCTTGTAAGAGTATATATGTTTTTCTATATGAAATTGCTGTATAGACATATGACAGAAAGGATAGTGTATGGTTATTGCAAAATATTCACTTGTTGGTGCTATTTTAAAGTACCATCCTGAGACAGCAGAGGTTTTTAATGAGATGGGGCTTGGCTGTGTCAGATGTCCGTCATCAGCAAGGGAAACTTTAGAACAGGCCTGTAATGTACATGGTTTGGACATTGATATTGTAATTGAAAAGTTAAATTCAGTTACAGCATCTTCACAGAACTAAAAGGAATGGGGAAATTAAGCACATGGCTGCACAAAATGAAGCAAGAAATTTAAGCATGGTAATGGATTTGTATGAACTGACTATGAGCAATGGCTACTTTACAGGCAATGATATAAATACAAGGGTAGCTTTTGACGTATTTTACCGTAATAATCCTGACAAAGGCGGATTTTCTATATTTGCAGGACTTGGACAGATTGTAGAATATATTGAAAACCTCCATTTTGATGAAAGTGATATAGAATATTTAAAAGGACTCAGGATATTTGATGTAAAATTTCTGGAATATCTCAGGAGTTTTAAGTTCAGGGGTGATATATATGCCCTTGAGGAAGGTACTGTTATGTATCCCAATGAACCAGTAATAACTGTTATTGCACCACTTATCGATGCACAGATTATTGAAACAGCATTACTGCTTGAAGTAAACCACCAGTCACTTATTGCCACGAAGACGAGAAGAATATGTTATGCGGCAGGAAACAGGCTTGTATCTGATTTTGGGGCACGCAGGGCACACAATATGGATGCTGCTGTATATGGGGCAAGGGCAGCATTTATAGGTGGTGCATCTTCAACTGCAACTGTTCTTGCAGGACAGTTATTTGGAATACCAGTCAGCGGGACTATGGCACATAGCTGGGTTATGTTCTACCAGGATGAGTTTACTGCATTTAAGAAGTACGCTGAAACATATCCTGATATGACGGTGCTGCTTGTTGACACATATGATGTTTTAAGGAGCGGCATACCAAATGCAATAAGGACTGCTAAAGAAGTGCTTGGACCGATGGGAAAACGTCTGAAAGGGATAAGGCTTGACAGCGGGGACCTTGCGTATTTGTCAAAGAAAGCAAGAAAAATGCTTGATAATGCAGGACTTTCTGACTGTATGATAGTTGCCTCAAACAGTCTTGATGAATTTACAATACAGTCACTTATAACACAGGGAGCATGCATTGACAGTTTTGGCGTTGGTGAAAGGCTTATAACATCCAAATCAGAGCCTGTATTTGGTGCAGTTTACAAGATATCAGCAGCAGAAAAAAATGGTGTATTTGAACCAAGAATAAAGGTTTCTGAAAATATAGAAAAAATCACTAACCCAGGACTTAAAAAGCTTTACAGGGTATATGATGAAAATAATAAAGCCATTGCAGATATAATAGCAAAACATGATGAAAAACTTGAGGGACTGGATAAAGTAGCTTATATTGACCCATACAAACCTTGGAAGCGGAGAAGTTTTGAGAACTGCCGGTTCGTAAACTTACAAAAACAGATTTTTAATAATGGCAGATTTACAGGACAGAAAAAAAATGTGCAGGAAATTGCAGATTATGTGAAAAAGCAGTTTGATAATGAAATATGGATTGAAGAACAGCGTTTTGAAAATCCACATATACATTACCTTGATATGACACCTGCTTATTATGAAATGAAACGGGACTTACTGGCATCAGTAAGAGAGTAAAATTATACCATATGGGAGACTTTCTATGAAGAAAAAAATATATGCTATACTACTGCTGTTATTTATTGTTTTTATTGTAGGATATTACTATTTGTATTATCCATCAGTAAATATACACCAGACCTCATTCTGGACAGGTGCAGTTGTAGTATGTATAATACTTGGAATTATATTTGCAATTAACAGCATCAGATATAAATTTGACAGAAACCAGAAAATAAAGAACTTTAATTATCTTCCGTTTATAAGCAAGATGTTTGTGGGGCTTGCCGTAGTTTTATTTCTTGTTGCATTGGTTGGAAATATCATTGGCTCACCAATGCTGCGGGCAAAGAAATATGCATCGCTTTTAAAGGCAGAAAACAAAGATTTTGCTTCTGACATTGAAGAAACAGGACAGATAACAGATTTAGCGCTTATGGATACGGAGAGTGCAAGGATTTTTGGAAACAGAAAGATTGGTTCACTGTCCGAGGTGGTAAGCCAGTATGAGGTTGAGAGCAGTTATACACAGATAAGTATACAAAAGTTTCCTTTTAAGGTATCAGCCCTTAAATATGCAAGCTTTTTTAAATGGTGGAATAACCGGGATAAAGGGATACCTGGATATGTAAAGGTAAATCCTGTCAACTCAGATGCGGAGTATGTTGAACTGGAACATGGCATGAAATATGTGCCTTCTGCATATCTGAATTATAATCTTATGCGCCATGTACAATTAAGGTATCCAACAAAAATCATAACTGGACATTATTTTGAAGTTGATGATGAAGGAAGGCCATATTATATATGTCCTACAGTAACTGCACGTATCGGGCTGTTTGGAGCTATGGATGTAAATGGCATTATTATATGCAATCCTGTAGACGGTGCATGCCAGTACTATAAAATTCCAGATATTCCTTCATGGGTTGATAATGTATACAGTGGTAATCTTTTGTGCGATAAATACAACTGGGCGGGAACACTGTCAGGCGGTTTTATTAACAGCATATTTGGACAGAAAGACTGTAAACGTACAACAGATGACTTTGGTTACAAAATTATTGGTGATGATGTCTGGATTTATACAGGTGTGACTTCTGTCAATGGGGACCAGTCAAATATTGGTTTTGTAATGATGAACCAGCGTACATCAGAGGCAAAATACTATACAGTATCTGGTGCAGAAGAGCACTCTGCAATGGCAGCAGCAGAGGGCGAAGTACAGGAAAAAGGCTATGCCGCTTCTTTCCCCAGCCTTATAAATGTAAGCGGAGTCCCGACTTATATAATGGTACTTAAGGACAATGGCGGCATAGTAAAGATGTATGCAATGGTAAATGTAGAACAGTATAATATTGTTGCAACAGCTACAACACAGAATGAAGTATTTGCAAGTTATAAAAAGCTTCTTAAAACCAAGGGCGGCAATATCAAAGCAGATATAGAAACCGAAACAAGCGAAGCAGTAATAACAGTTTCAGATATACAGTTTATAAATACAGAGGATGGGACTGTGGTGTATATTAAAGATAACAGCCACAATATTTTTAAACAGAGGTTTGAAGAAAATGAACTTCTTATAAAGATTTCTGCAGGAGATACTATAAAAGTTATTTATGAAGCTTCAGAAGATGGCATAAATTATCTTTCATCTTATGAATTTGTAGCAGATGCTGCTGAAGACGGACTATAATTTTACAGATATTTTATAATTGTTCATAAATTATAACATTGTATTTTCTGGCAAATGTTTTAAAATATTTTTAATATTATAGAAAGGGCACGAAAGGGGTATTGTATGAGAGAAAGAATAGCAAGGTTTATGCAGGGAAGGTATGGCATTGACCAGTTCACTAATTTTTTAGTTTTTAGTGCACTTATAATACTGGTCATAGAAATGTTTATAAAAGTTCCTGGTATACGCTTTCTGTTTAATGTACTGTCAGTTGCTACAATTTTTTATGCTTATTTCCGTATGCTGTCAAGAAACCATAACAAAAGATTTTCGGAAAATGAAAAGTATATGAAATACCGCAATAATGTAAAGTTTTTCATTGCACGTGAAAGAAGCCATATGCAGCAGCGGAAAACACACCATATATACAAATGTCCGCAGTGCAGGCAGAGCATAAGAGTGCCAAAAGGCAAAGGGCGCATTGCAATTACCTGTCCTAAATGCCATAAAGAGTTTATAAAAAGGAGCTGAGGTAATTGTTTGGTTATGTACTGCCATGGCAGGATGAGATGAAAGTCCGTGAGTTAAGGGAATACAGGGCATACTATTGCGGGCTTTGCAGATGCCTTAAAGAAAGTTATGGTTTTACAGGGCAGTTGTCCTTAAATTATGACCTGGCGTTTCTTGGCCTGCTTCTTACTGCACTGTATGAGCCGGATGTAACAGAGGAATACTGCAGGTGCATAGCACATCCAGCACACAGGCATTTATCAAAACAGTCAGTTTATGTCAGATATGCAGCAGATATGAATATACTGCTGACATATTGCAAATGTATGGATGACTGGAAAGATGCGCATAATTTTATAAAGGCGGGGTATGGCAGGATACTTATGCACAAGGGCAAGGCTATAATTAAAAAGTACCCGGAAAAGGCAGCAGGCATTAAAAGAGGCCTTAAAAAGCTTTCTGCTGCCGAAGACAGCAACTGCCGCAATATTGATTATGTGGCAGGCTGTTTTGGTGATATTTGTTCTGCTGTTTTTGTATGCCACGATGATGAATGGACAGGTGATTTGAAAAGAATGGGATATTTCTTTGGAAAGTTTATTTATCTTATTGATGCATATGAAGATATGGACGATGACAGGAAGAACAAGTGCTATAATCCATTTTTGGCATCTGGCAAAGGAAAAATTACAAAAGAAAAAGCATACCAGATTTTGCTTATGATGATGTCAGAAGCTTCAAAAGCTTTTGAGCGTCTGCCTATAGTCCAGAATGTAGAGATTTTAAGAAATATTATTTATTCAGGCGTATGGTGCCGGTTTTACAATAATACACCTAAGTGTGCAGATGGAGGAAATTATGAGTGACCCATACCAGGTGCTTGGAATTAGCAGGTCGGCTTCTTCTGATGAGATAAAAAAGGCATATAGGAATTTAAGCCGGAAGTACCACCCTGATGCTAATATTAATAATCCTAATAAAACACAGGCAGAAGAGCGCTTTAAAGAAATCCAGCAGGCATATAAACAAATAATGGATGAAAAGGAAAATGGATACAGCAGCAGTGGATTTGGCGGATTTGGGACAGAATATTCTTATACAGGAGCATATGGACATGATACAGGCCAGACAGATGAATATCTTATGCATCTTAAAGCGGCAGCAAATTATATAAACAACAGATATTACAGGGAAGCGCTTAATGTACTTGCCCAGATGCATGAGAGGAATGGACAGTGGTATTATCTAAGTGCAATAGCTAATGCAGGGCTTGGCAACAATATTCTTGCACTTGAACATGCAAGACAGGCGGCTGTTTTAGAACCCCAGAACCAGCAGTTTGCACATCTTATACACCAGCTTGAATCAGGCGGTATGTGGTACCAGAGCATGCAAAGCCCATATGGGACACCAGCAGGGTCAGGCAGCAGTATGTGTACAAGGTTCTGCATGGCATATCTTGCATGTAATGTCTGCATGGGAGGAACTACATGCTGCAATATGGGGTATTACTATCCACCATATTAAACATACTATATTATACAGATTATAGTACTGTAAATATATCAGAGGACATATGAAAGGATTTTACAGATGCGTGAAATAACTTTTAAAATGGAACGTCCTGGGCTTGTAAAAGCAGGAGACAAAGTTCATGTAAGCGAAAAAAAGACAGCTTTAAATTACAGTTATATTATTGACCCAGCAGTAGCAATGTCAGGATGTTATAAGGTTAATGAGAGAATTAAATCAAGGGACGGCATTGTAAAAAATATTGAGCACAATGAAAGAGGATACTATGTAATTGTGGATTTTGATGAATAACTGCTTTTGCCTTGCAGGAATAAACAGAACTAAAAGGAAAATTGAATTATATGATTAAACTCGAACGGACAAGTGTAATGAATTTTGACAATGCCATGCGTGGTGCAAGAAATCCTCTTAATAGCTGGGACAGGTATGACAGCAGCACAGACCATGATGGCAATTTTATTTTTGGAGAGAATGATTTAAAACTTGCAAAAAAACTTTGCAATGCTGGAACAGACCACCGCAAATTTATAAGGCAGATTTTTATATCAGTTGATATAACAGCACCAATTTACTGGTGGAAAGAATATGATACATATAAGGTTGGCACTGTAGCCAATTCTACAAGCACAATGCACAAAATCCACAGTAAGCCATTTGTGCTTGAAGATTTTAGTACAGACCATATCATTCCTGCTGCAATGCCGTATATGGAAAACATGGTTACAGCACTTGAGGACATGCGGCAGGAATATATAAAAACAAATGACAAGGCTTTATGGTACAGCATTATACAGCTTTTGCCAGAAAGCTATAACCAGATGCGCACATGTACATTTTCTTATGAAAATGCAGTTTCAATGTACAGAGCCCGGTCAGGGCATAAGCTTGAAGAATGGCATACATTTTGTGACTGGGTGTGCAGCCTGCCGTACTTTAAAGAATTATTTCCAGACAATAGCAGCGAAAAGCATTAATAAAGGAGGAGAAAATGTTAGAAACCGGAATTAAGGGACATCAGGAAATTATTGTTACAGATGAACTTACAGCTAAAAATATGGGCAGTGGCGTTATGGATGTATTTGCAACACCGGCAATGCTTGCACTTATGGAAAAAACAGCATTTACAAGTGTACTGCCCCACTTAAATGAGGGCTGTGGTACTGTAGGAATTAAAGTTGATATTGAACATGTTGCATCATCACCAGTTGGCATGACAATAACATGCAACAGTGAACTTATTGAAATAGAAGGAAGAAAACTTGTGTTTAAACTGGAAGCTTATGACAGCAAAGGACTTATAGGAAAAGGGACACATGAGCGTTTTCTGGTTGAAAATACTAAATTTCAGGAAAAGACAGATAAAAAACTTTCATAGCAGCTAACAACAATACAGCAGCACAGGTTCATAGCCTGTGGCGGCTGTATTGTTTTGTATAATAGTCTTTCTTATCAATCTTAAACAAATCTTAATCGTTCTCCATATTGAATCTTAATCTTATTTTTCATAAAATATTCTTTAGTTATTATAACAACATATAACCTGCATATAAAACATCTGGCACAGGATGCTGGCTGCAGGAGAAAGGCTTGGATTATTATGCATAATATTTTAGTTTGTGACGATGAAAAAGATATTGTATCTGCACTTGAGATATATTTAAAAGCGGAAGGCTACGTAGTATACAAAGCATATAACGGACAAGAAGCAATTAATATTTTAATGCATGAGGATATACAGCTTGTACTGCTGGATATAATGATGCCTGGAATAGATGGGATTGAAACCATTTCCAGAATAAGGAAAATAAGCAATGTTCCTGTAATTTTCCTTACTGCAAAAAGCGAGGATATTGATAAAGTTTTAGGACTTAATGTTGGCGCTGATGACTATGTAACTAAACCATTTAATCCTATTGAGTTACAGGCAAGAGTTAAATCACAGCTGCGCAGGTACTTAAAACTTGGAGGCGGAAGTATACATGACGAAACACTTGTACTTGGAGGCATTGTAATCAATGACAAGGCAAAAGAAGTTACCCTTGATGGAGAGCCAGTCCAGCTTACAAGAACAGAATATGATATACTTAAATTTCTTATACAGCATCCTGGCGAGGCATTTTCACCACAGACAATATACCAGAAAGTCTGGAAAGACGAACCATTTGGCACAGAAAATACAGTTGCAGTCCATATAAGGCATCTGAGGGAAAAAATTGAATATGACCCTGCAAATCCAAGATATCTTATAGCTGTATGGGGCAGAGGGTATAAAATGGAAGATGGCAATCTTAAACAGTAATTCTATAAAGATATATATATTTGTAGCCAGAAAAATATACAGATAGTTGTGGAAGGAGTGGAATTAAATAAATGAAAAAAGTAGCAAATTCAGTATTAGCAAGGTATCTAGCAGTGCTTATAGCAGTTATTGCTGGCAGCTTATGTATCATTTCACTGGCTGGCATATTGCTGGCATCAGCTGTTAATGTGTATGATGACAGTTTAGATTCCGCTGTTGCAAATGGACAGAAAAATCTGTTAAATTTATATTCAAGGTATATTTTTGAAGAAATGAAAACTAATGATAACCCTGGAATTATGGAAGACTCAAATATGGAATATATGATTGTAAAAGGTATAAATCCAGAGGAAAATATTAACAGCAAATATAATACAGATGTTATGAACAATGAAAAAAATGTTATTTACTCTAATAATAGCTTTTATTTGCCAGAACAGAAAAAGACAGAAATTGCTGCAGATGGCTTTACAAATGTCCAGATATTTTCAGATGATGAGGGTATTGCAAACCAGCCTGTAACACTTTTAAACAGCTTTTTTGACGGAGGCAGCCAGCATAGTAGTTTCAGCAGTTATACAACATATAGCGGATATGTAGAGAGAATATTTTATAATAATGGAATATTTTATTTTGAAACAAAAAAGTATGCTTTTCCTGTAAAGAGCATCGATGTACCTGCATCCGTTCTCAGCAGCAAAGATTATAAGGTGCTTAAAAATAACTATATTTCTAGTAAAAAAGATATAGTAACATTTGAGCTTGTGACAAACAGCCAGGGCAGACCGTTTTACCGGAATTCAGATGTGTATAATCTCGTGCTTGATACAGACGGATATAATAAATGGAAAACAATCTGCCTTAATGGAATAGAATTTCTGCCAAAGACTATTAAGGCTGGAAATGTATCAGATGGTACAGAACTTTTCAAAAACAATGATTATGAATGTTATCTTGAAAATGCGGATTTTTACGATACAAGAATTGAAGCAAGTGAATATAACAGTGTTAAATACTTAAACATAAATATATCATATAAAATAAATGATACTTCATACAGTAATATATATGCAATATTTTCTAATAGCATTTTAGAAGCTGTTGGCAGTAAAGAAGATTTATTTATGGTACAGAAAAAAATTATAACATTTTTATATAAAATGCGCTATGTAATGATTGCTGTATCTGTGGTTTCAATAATAGTATTTCTGGTAATGTTAATATTTGCATGCTATAGCAAATATGCATCTTCAGATAATGAAATGGTAAGAAAAAATATAATACACAAGATGCCATTTTCTATATATCTTTTTATTGTGGGTGGAACATTGGTTTTAGATATAGCCTGTGGTATTGCAGTTGCAGCAGAAAATTGGATGTATATTGAAGATTCCAGCTTTTTGCTATTTATATGTCTTTTAGCAGTGCTGTGGATTATGTCATGCATATTTTTGTCAATAATAATATTATTGGAAACTAGCTGCCGGGCTGGTGCACATATACTTTTCAGGAATACTTTTATATATTATATATATAGTGCAGTGAAAAAAAGTTTTAGTTCTGTAAAAAACACATTCAGCAAAATAAATAATAATATATCGTTATTTACAAATACAATAATAGGGCTTATTGCCATAAATATATTTATCCTTATGCACTTATTATTAGTAAACGGAATGTATTTTGACAGCGGGCTGCATATGTTTTTTATGCTTGTTGACACCTGTATTTGTGCAGTTTTTGACTTTTTGGTATTAAAAATAGTCTTACAAATGGAAAGCCTGCAAAAACATGCAAAAAAAATGGCTGATGGCAGTCTTGAAAGCAAAGCCGATACTTCAAAAATGATACAGCCATTAAAAAAACATGGTGAATATTTGAATAAGATAGGGGAGGGGATGTCCATAGCCGTAAATGAAAAAATAAAAAGCGAGCACTTTAAAACAGAGCTTATTACAAATGTCTCCCATGATATCAAGACACCACTTACTTCTATTATCAACTATGTAGATTTGCTAAAAAAAGAAAACCTGCCAGAGCCAAAAGCACAGGAGTATATAGAAGTCCTTGACCGCCAGTCCTCACGGCTTAAGAAGCTTATTGAAGATTTAATGGAAGCATCAAAGGCATCCACAGGCAATATTACGGTTGAACTGGAGCTTTGTGATATAAATATACTGCTTACCCAGACGTTAGGTGAATTTGAAGAAAAGCTTAGCAGCAAAGGGCTTGAGTTTGTGATAAATAAACCAGATGAAAGTATATATATAATGGCAGATAACAGACATATATGGAGAATATTTGACAACCTTATGAACAATATCTGCAAATATGGACAATCTGGAACAAGGGTCTATATTAATCTGGAATTAAAAAATAAGAAAGCCGTAATTGTATTCCGGAATACATCAAACTACCAGTTAAATATATCAAGCGATGAACTTCTGGAACGGTTTGTACGTGGTGATTCTTCACGCCATACAGAGGGAAGCGGCCTTGGGCTTTCTATAGCCCAGAACCTTGCAGAACTGATGGGAGGAAGCTTAAAGCTCCAGGTAGATGGTGATTTATTTAAGGTAGTGTTGTCCTTTCCACAGACAGATGCCCCACAGACAGATGATACAGAAGCAGATGATATAGGAAAAGCTGGCACTGGCAATTAAGAAAAATCTGCAATTTTCCCATAGAAATAGGGCTATAAACAATTTTATAGCCCTTAAAAATTAGCAAATAGTATATTTTAGATTGTCTCTTTCTTTTTTTTAATATATATATAGTAAGGGATTAAGGCAGCCAGACAAATAAAATACTGGCTAATTATAAATTGTGCATGTTCCACTGACTCAATATTATACAGAAACCTAATATATATAAGCGTTCCTATTATAATAGAAATATTTTGTGCTATAATAAAAAACATATATAAATTACCCTGGAACATTTTTCTCAGACATAAAACTGTCATAACAAATAATAGAACTATTGCAAAATATAAAAAATATATAAAACAAAGAAGCTTTGAACCATACATATATCCTGTAACCAGCATATGTGGCATTATAAAAAATGAGCATAAATTCAAAATAAGAGCAAATAAAAGCACAACAGCCTGGCTTTTTATAAAATCATGGCGGTTTTCTGCTGTTTCTGATAAAAGGCCAGCCATATAGCTATTACCAGATAAAAACCAGATTAAAGCAGGAATAGCAATAACCAGGACATTCAAAGCTATGTTCTGAACAGGAAAAATATAGCTAAATGACAAAGCAAAAATAACACATACTCCTAATATATATGCCATAAGCAGTTTTTCTTTTACAGTTGTAACCCTGTCTTTCTGTCTTACAACTCCATCCAGTTTTTTTGCCACTTCTTCAGGCTTTCCATATACCTTAATAACTTCCTCTGCTGGAATACCACTGTGAAATGCAGAATCAAATTGTGTATTTAGTTCTTTAAGTGCAATCTTAATTTCTGCTGCATCAGAGTGCCAGAACATCGCATTTTTAACATCAATTAAATACTTCTCTCTTACTTCCATAGTTATCAGCTCCCCTTTCTAATAATATTATATTTTTATTATAACATCCATATATCTGAAAATCAATGCTTATCATATTCTCGATCACGGTAAACGCACGATTTTATGG
>DKXQ01000197.1 GCA_002493085.1 Lachnoclostridium sp. UBA7122 | reverse complement strand
TAACCATGAGCTAAATATATAAAACATCAACAAAATATATTGATGTCTATAACAAGTTTATCTATTTTCTTACAAATATAGTATAACATATTCACACAAAATTGTGAATAAATTTTACTATTTTTTTAAAAAATTTTTAACATTTTTATGCAATCCGACTAATATTTTATATATACTGGTTAATTTGAAATGTATTTTTCAAATTTGAATTGTATTTTCCATGGCATTGGCTATAATTATAAGTAACTGCAAATATAATGCAAATATAAACCAGATAGGACGGTGGCACTTATGTACCAGATTAATTTAAACAATCCATGTAAAGCATACTTTATCGGCATAGGCGGTATAAGTATGAGTGGCTTTGCAGAACTTCTTCACAAAAACGGCTTCGATGTATGTGGCTCTGATATCAAAGAAAGCAAAATCACAAAACGTCTCAGCTCATCAGGTATCCATATAGTATATGGACAAAACGCATCAAATATTACTGATGATATTGATTTCATAGTATATACAGCAGCTATACACCCTGATAACCCGGAATATGCCACAGCTAAAGAACTTGGCATACCTATGATGGAGCGTGCTGAAATGGTAGGGCAGGTAATGAAAAATTATGCCAATGCCATAGCAGTATCTGGAACACATGGTAAAACAACTACTACATCAATGCTATCACATATATACCTTGCCGCACATAAAGATCCTACCATATCAGTAGGCGGAATTTTAGATGTAATTAATGGAAATATCCGCATTGGCCATTCAGATGACTTTATTACTGAGGCATGTGAATACACCAACAGTTTTTTGAAATTTCATCCAACTGCAGGCATTATATTAAATATAGATGCTGACCATCTTGATTTTTTTAAAGATATTAATGATATACGCTGCTCTTTCCTGAAATTTGCAAAACTTATACCAGAAGATGGTGTACTTATTATTAACAGGGATATAGAAAACCTTTCTTATATTACAGATAATGTTAAATGCAGCATAATAACTTTTGGCATAAATGATGACAAAGGATATTCGGCGGCCGGCATATCATTTGATGAAAATGGATGTGGCAGTTTTGAACTTGTAAAATATGGCCAAAACACAGGCAGGCGTATTACACTTAAAGTTATCGGGTACCACAATATTGCCAATGCACTTGCCGCTGCTGCACTTGCAGATTATTATAAAATCCCATTTGAGGCCATAGCCGGAGGGCTTTTTGCATATGGCGGCACAGAAAGGAGGTTTCAGGTTAAAGGTTCATTTAATGGCGTAACTGTTGTGGATGATTACGCACACCATCCTGCTGAAATCAAGGCAACCCTTGATGCAGCACTTAAATATCCACATAAACATTTATGGTGCATATTCCAGCCTCATACATATAGCAGGACACGTGCTTTGCTGCCTGAATTTGCTAATGCTCTTTCACTAGCTGAAAATGTAATACTTGCCGATATATACGCTGCAAGAGAAACAGATCCAGGTGATATATCTTCACGTACCTTGCAGCTTGAACTGGAAAAAGCAGGTAAAAAGGCATATTATTTTCCCTCATTTGAAGAAATAGAAGAATTTTTATCTGCGCACTGTGCCAGCGGAGACCTGGTGATAACTATGGGAGCCGGGGATATTGTAAATATCGGTGAAGACTTAATTAACCGGCATGCTTAATATACGGAGGCACTATGGACAATATATTACGATGTTCGGGATATCTGCCCACAATGACATTAATACACAATACATTTATTGAAAATTATATGCTTTCTGCCAACGGAAGTTATGTAAAGGTATATTTATATCTTGCCAGGTGCATCCAGACCGGTGAAACAGATTTGTCAATTTCCGTATTAGCTGATAAAATGGATAATACAGAAAAAGATGTTTTAAGAGCACTCCATTACTGGGAAAAGCACAATCTTATACAGTTATCAAAGGATGAATCAGGAATAACCGGAATAGAAATGTTAAATCCTGAAGTCCCTGTTACTGTCCATACTGGAAAAACACAAAAGAATACAGATACATCTGAAACAGTACAAATTGGAAAAAAAACAGAAAATAAAACTACTGTCAGACCAGATGGCGCTGAGGCAGCATGTACAGATGAAAATACATATACAGAAACCACAGGCCAGAAAACCACAAATGAAAATGCAAAAACAGGTATAGCTAAAAATATAACCATTAACCAGAATGGAAACCCGCCAGATGATGAAGAATTTGTCTGGACCTGCCGGGTGATAGAAAGCTATGTAAGCAGACCGCTTAATTCAAGTGAAGTACAGCTTATATCTTATCTGTACAACAATCTTAAGTTTTCGTCAGACCTGCTGTTATACCTTTATGAATACTGCATATCACGTAGTAAGACAAGTGTAAGTTATATACAGGCTGTTGCAGTTTCATGGCATGAAAAAAATATTAAAACCCCTGAAGAAGCAAAGAACTTTTCTTCCAATTATAACTCTGTATATACATCTGTATCAAAAGCACTTGGCCTTGGGCGGCCACTTCCAACAGCCCATAAAGAACTGGTCAGTCTATGGCTCAACGAATGGAATATGGACCTTGCAGTTATACTTGATGCATGTAACCGCACTGTACTGTCTATACCAGAAGGAAATTTTAATTATGTAAAAAGGATTGTTGAAGGCTGGCATGACAAAGATGCCCACACTCTTCAGGACATCCAAAAAATTGATGAAGAACATAAAAAGAATAAAGCTAATGCACAGAATAAAAAGAATCTGGAAGGCATACAAAAGAATACACGAAGTAAGAACCAGTTTGACCAGTTCATGCAACGGGAAGTATCACAGGAAGAACTTGACGAGCTTGAGAAAAAGCTTTTAGCCCATTAATTTATATTTTTAGGACTTTCTGTTAAGCAGGTT
>DKXQ01000196.1 GCA_002493085.1 Lachnoclostridium sp. UBA7122 | reverse complement strand
TTTTATATATTTAGCTCATGGTTAGAAGTATTATTCCATAAATTATAAACAACGGGGGTGAAAGCGTGATTAAGAAAGAAATGATAGCTATGTTACTTGCAGGCGGACAAGGTTCAAGGCTAGGCATTCTTACAGCAGATGTTGCCAAGCCGGCAGTCTCATTTGGAGGTAAGTACAGAATTATTGATTTCCCGCTTAGTAATTGCATTAACTCAGGAATTGACACGGTAGGTGTACTGACACAATACCAGCCGTTGCGTCTGAATACACATATAGGCATTGGCATACCTTGGGACCTCGACAAAAATGTTGGTGGTGTTTCTATTCTCCCACCATACGAGAAAAGCACAAATAGTGAATGGTATACAGGCACTGCTAATGCAATATTCCAGAATATGCGCTTTATGGAACTTTATAATCCAGAATATGTGCTTATATTAGGTGGTGACCATATATACAAAATGGATTATGAGGTGATGCTTGACTTCCATAAAGCCAGCAAAGCAGATGTAACACTGGCTACGATTCCAGTTCCTATCGAAGAAGCAAGCCGCTTTGGTGTTGTTATCACAGATGACCATAAGCAGATACAGGAATTTGAAGAAAAGCCTGAACATCCACGTAGTAATCTTGCCTCAATGGGTATATATATATTCTCATGGCCAGTGCTCCGGGAAGCTTTGTTAAAGCTGAAAGACCAGCCGTCATGTGACTTTGGCAAACACATTATTCCGTATTGCCATGAACAGGGAAAGAAGATTTTTGCCTATGAGTATAACGGTTACTGGAAAGATGTAGGAACTCTTGGTTCTTACTGGCAGGCTAATATGGAACTTATAGACCTTATACCTGTATTTAACCTCTATGAAGAATTTTGGAAGATATATACAAAGAACGAGCTTGTATCACCTCAGTTTGTAGCAGAAGGGGCTATCATTGACAAAGCAATTATTGGTGAAGCATCTGAAATATATGGAGAAATACACAATTGCGTCATAGGTTCCGGTGTGTACATAGCACCAGGGGCAGTGGTAAAAGATTCAATTATTATGAGTTCTTCTTCCATTGGCCAGAATACTGTTGTTGACAGAACTATTATTGCTGAAAAAGTACAGATAGGAGCTAACTGTATCCTTGGCACTGGTGAAGATATACCAAACAGAGTTAAACCTGATGTATATTCGTTTGGACTTGTTACAGTTGGCGAGGACAGCCTTATACCTGACAATGTCAGGATAGGCAGAAATACAGCAATTTCAGGTGAAACTGAAATAAATGATTATCCGGGTGGTGTTCTTGCAAGCGGAGAGACTTTGATTAAGGCAGGTGAAAAAATATGAGGGCAATAGGTATTGTATTAGCCGGTGGCAACAGCAACAAGATGAGGGAACTTTCAAATAAACGTGCAGTGGCAGCCATGCCTGTTGCAGGAGGATACAGAAGCATTGACTTTGTGCTCAGCAGCATGAGCAATTCACATATCCAGAAAGTGGCAGTGTTTACACAGTATAACGCTAAATCGCTAAATGAACATTTAAATTCATCAAAATGGTGGGATTTTGGAAGAAAACAAGGAGGTCTTTATGTCTTTACCCCGACTACCACGCCAAAAAACAGTTACTGGTACAGGGGGACGGCTGATGCCATAGCACAGAATCTTGACTTTTTAAAAAATAGCCATGAGCCTTATGTAGTAATAGCTTCAGGTGATGGAGTTTATAAGCTTGACTATTCTAAGGTACTTGAGTACCATATAGCTAAGAAAGCAGATTTTACAGTCGTTACAGCAGATGTAGGAGGCAGGGATGACCCAAGCCGCTTTGGTGTTATTAAGACCGATGCAGATGGCAGGGTTACTGATTTTGAGGAGAAACCAATTAGTGCAGACAGCACACAGGTTTCAGCTGGCATATATATTGTACGCCGCAGACAGCTTATTGAACTTATTGAAAAAGCTATAGATGAGGAAAGATATGACCTGGTAAAAGACATTATTATAAGGTATAAAGGTGTAAAGAGGATGTATGCATATCCTATAGACACATACTGGAGCAACATTTCTTCTGTGGATGCATATTTCAGGACAAACATGGACTTCCTGGACAGCAGTGTACGCAATTATTTTTTCAGGGAATATCCTAATGTATATTCAAAAGTTGAAGATTTGCCTCCGGCAAAATATAACTGGGGTTCATATGTTAAAAACAGCCTTGTCTCAAGCGGATGTATAATAAATGGCAATGTAGAAAATTCAATTTTATTTAAAAAGGTATATATAGGGAATAATTGTTCAATTAAAAATTCTATCATATTAAATGATGTTTATATTGGAGATAATACGCATATTGAGAATTGTATCATAGAAAGCAGGGATACAATCCGTGCGAACACAAATTATGTGGGAGAAGATGGAAGAATTAAAATTGTAGTTGAAAAAAATGAGAGATACGCAATATAAAATTATTAAAAAAGACGTCTCATGATGGCCAAAGGGGGTTATAATGTGCAGATAACGGACGTAAGAGTGCGTAAAATCGCAAAAGAAGGTAAGATGAAAGCAGTAGTTTCAATGACTTTAGATGACGAATTTGTTGTACACGATATAAAAGTTATTGATGGTGACAAAGGTTTATTTATTGCGATGCCGAGCAGACGTGCAGGAGACGGCGAATTTAGAGATATAGCGCATCCGATTAATTCAGAAACAAGGGATATGATCCAGAAAGTAATTCTGGAAAAATATGCTCTGGCTGTTGCAGAGTTGGGAGAAGAAAGCAGTTCCGGACTGGAACAACAGTAAAATATAATAGGAATAAAGCGCCGCCAGAATGGGGCGCTTTATTTCTTTATTAATTTGTGTTTTATATTTTTTCGCCATAATTATAAATAGGGGATTGATTTGGAAGATATATATCTACATTATAAATATAATTTGTGTTTTCCTGTATTCCAAACTCATAAATGCAATCGTTGATAGAATAACGATATATTGTGTATATTAATTTACCAGAATATGAGTGTGTTTCAAAGGAATCTCCATATAGTGTTACCATCTGGGAATATGTACTTCCAGGGGATAAACCTTGAATTGTATGTGGGAGTTCATTAGAATCTTCCAAACCAGCATTAATGCTTCTTAGGCGGACACATTCATCATTTAGAAAATATATTTGTAGCGATGGATCAGCGTTATAATAAAAATCATATAGTTTTTCTTCCGGATTATCAGGCTTTGCTTCATCATATTTCTTATAATTCAGACCAGCTTCATCTAACTTTGTAAGTATATCCTGCTTGCTTTCATGTATTGAAAGGGATATATTCCCTATGGTAATAGAATCCGCATTTAATGTTTGTTCTGCTTCAGAGGAGTTGCTATCTTCTGGAGTAGATGTCTTTGTAACTGGAAATTGGGTTTGACTATCAGATGTAGAATTATTACCGGCACAAGCTGTTAAAAATAAAGACAATGATAATATAATGGTGATTTTGTGAAGTTTCATTTAACTTTTACCTCCTGCCATTTTTGGGCGTTTATACCATACATTTGTACCTTATATATTTTATGTGCTGGAAGAAGCTTGGTTTTTGCATAATATTTCCCAGCACAACCATCTATATACAGTTATCAATGTTCATGTAATAAATATATTATAACGGAAAGTTTGCTTTATGGCAACTGTTAATTTTGTGGTCTTAACCCACCGTCTAAAGCCAGTGGGATTGTGGCCACATTATTTCAAACTTTTTATTTTAGCTGCTTTTAATTTAAAAT
>DKXQ01000252.1 GCA_002493085.1 Lachnoclostridium sp. UBA7122 | reverse complement strand
GGCCGTTGCCAGAACTTTGAAATTGTCATGCCAAAGTCAATATATGATATCATATTTAAAAAGTTGTACAATATATCCTAAACTTTCGTATACCCAGGTAAAGTTACACTATCATGGCTCTGCATGGCTTTTGACCAAGATACCATATTATGTTATAATTAAAAAAACAAAAAGGGAGGCGCTAAATATGGGCGGTACTGGAACAAAACTTACACCAAAGCAGGTTAATTATGAAAATCTTGCTAAAAATATTATTAATAAATTTAAGCTGAGGGGTATTGAAGGTTATTACTGTGCTGGCAGAAAGGAAGCTGGTACAATGGCAAAACAGTTTCTTACGCCTGGCTGTACTGTTTCATGGGGCGGTTCTGTTACACTGGCAGAAACCGGGCTTCTTGATGACTTAAAGCAGTCAGGGGACTATATACTTTATGACAGGTCAGAAGCTGTGACACCGAAAGAAAAAAGGGCAATGTTTGGAAAGATTGTAACTGCTGATTATTATTTTATGAGCTCTAATGCTATAACATTGGATGGGGAACTTGTAAATATTGATGGCAATGGAAACAGAGTGGCATGTCTTTGCAGCGGTCCTGCCAATGTAATAATTATTGCTGGAATGAACAAAATAGTAGAAACTGTTGAAGATGGCATATCACGTACAAGAAATATTGCTGCACCGCCAAACGCTGTAAGGCTTAATCTGGATACACCATGTGCAAGTGCCGGAAGGTGCTGTGACTGCCTGTCTGATGGATGTATATGTGGACAGATTGTTGTTACAAGAATGTCACGTGTGCCAGGACGTATTAAAGTTATCCTTGCAGGAGAGGAGCTTGGCTACTGATTATGCCAGATAATAAAAAGGTTATTGACCAGCTCTGTGCAGGGACTATGCCAGACCGTGCTGGACTTAAATCCCTGTTAAGCTGTCACAGTGAAGAAGATGCACAATACCTTTTTAAACTTGCAAGGCATGTGCGTGAAAAGGTTTACAGAAAAGATGTCTATATACGCGGATTAATTGAATTTACTAATTACTGCCGCAACGACTGTTATTATTGCGGCATAAGATGCAGTAATAAAAATGCCAGCAGGTACAGGTTAAGTTGTGAAAATATATTAAGCTGTTGTGATAAAGGCTACAGGACAGGTTTCCGGACTTTTGTGCTACAAGGCGGGGAAGATATATATTTTACTAAAGAAAAACTTTGTGGTATTATAGAAAAGATTAAAAGCAGATATCCAGATTGTGCAGTAACCCTTTCTGTAGGTGAAAGGGATTACAGCGATTATCTTGCATGGTATGAAAGTGGTGCAGACAGGTATCTCCTGCGTCATGAAACAGCTTTACCAGGGCATTATAGAAAACTTCATCCTGACGTGATGTCATTAGAGCACAGAAAAGAGTGCCTGTGGCAGTTAAAAGATATAGGATACCAGACAGGAGCTGGCTTTATGGTGGGTTCACCATTCCAGACAACAGACTGCATTGTAGAAGATTTATATTTTCTATATGAATTAAAACCACAGATGGCTGGAATAGGACCTTTTATCCCACAGAAAGATACTCCATTCGCCGGAAAAAGCAGCGGGACTCTGGAGCAGACTCTTTTTTTGCTTGGAATAACCAGGCTTATGCTTCCCAATGTACTGCTGCCTGCTACAACTGCACTTGGTACTATTGCGCCTGATGGGCGTGAACTTGGGCTTCGTGCCGGAGCCAATGTTGTTATGCCAAATCTCTCACCTGTATCTGTAAGGGATAAATACAGCCTTTATGATAATAAAGTAAATACAGGGGCAGAATCTGCAGAATGTCTTGAACTTCTGGAAAGACGCATAGAGGCAGCAGGATATAGAATGGTAACAGGACGTGGAGATTATAAAGTTTAAATATGTTGTAATATTATGAAAGGAAACAGGGTATTATGAGAAAAGAAACAGAAGTATGTGTTGAAGTTAATGTTACAAAAATTGTAAAGTATGTATGCATTGCAGGTGCAGTTATTGTCGCTGCAATTTTTGGTGAACTCGCTTTTAAGGAATTTATAAAGTCCAGGTCTTAATGGCCATTATAAAAGATAACAGGAATTATTAGTATGGATAAATATTTATTTATAGCAGAGAAACCAAGTGTTGCAAAGGAATTTGCCAAAGCTCTTGGAGTACCTGGCAGCCAGGGAAAGGGATATCTTGAATCAGGCAAATATATAGTTACATGGTGCGTTGGCCATCTTGTTACTATGAGCTATCCTGATGCCTATAATCCTGAATTACAAAAATGGTCGTTTGATACACTTCCGTTTCTTCCAGATAACTTTCTTTATGAACTTATACCTGATGTACAAAAACAGTTCTCTATAGTTAAGGAACTTTTAAACAGGGATGATGTTAAAAGAATTTATGTATGTACTGACTCAGGGCGGGAAGGAGAGTATATTTACCGCCTTGTAGACCAGATGGCAGAAGTCCCGGACAATAAAGACAAACGGCGTGTATGGATTGATTCACAGACAGAAGAGGAAATACAGAGAGGCATACGTGAGGCAAAACCACTATCCGAATATGATAACCTTTCTTCTTCTGCATATTTAAGGGCTAAAGAAGATTATCTTATGGGAATTAACTTTTCACGTGTGCTTTCTTTGAAGTATGGCCGCCTTGTTATGAAATACATTAATAATGGCAAATGGATATCAATAGCTGCCGGCCGTGTAATGACATGTGTGCTTGGAATGGTAGTGCGCCGTGAGCGCGAAATCAGGAATTTTGTTAAAACACCTTTTTACAGGGTAATAGGACACTTCAGCTACAACGGACAGACATTTGACGGAGAATGGCGTGTGACAGAAGAGTCAGCATATTTCCAGTCACAGCTTCTTTACAAAGAAAATGGATTTAAGAAAAAAGAAGATGCAGAAAAGCTTTGTATAAGCCTTGGGCCATTTGCTGCTACAGCTATAGTAGACAAAGCTGGAAGAAAAAAAGAAAAAAAGAATCCGCCATTGCTCTTTAACCTTGCAGAACTGCAGAATACATGTTCAAAGCTTTTTAAATTAAGTCCCGATGAAACTCTTAAGATTGTACAGGAGCTGTACGAAAAAAAGCTGGTGACATATCCAAGAACTGATGCAAGAGTGCTTTCTACAGCAGTATCAAAAGAAATACGCAAAAATATCCAGGGACTGGCTAATTATTCTCTGGTTAGTATGTATGCACAAGATATTTTACAGAATGAAGACTATAAAGGCATTGCACACACACGGTATGTCAACGACAAGCAGATTACAGACCACTATGCAATAATTCCTACAGGACAGGGGCTTAGTGCATTAAAAAGTACTAGCCTGGCAGCCAACAGGATTTATGAAGTAATAGTACGCCGGTTTTTATGCATTTTTTACCCGCCTGCAGAATATATGAAGACTACATTGGTAGTAAAACGGGGCAAAGAATCATTTTTTGCAAATTTTAAAGTACTTGAAAAACAGGGATATCTTGAACTTGCTACAGCGTCATTTGCAAAAGGGCAAAATGAAAAAGAGAAAGAACTGGCTAAAAAACAATCCGAAAGCAGCCAGGAACAGGAATTGTCTGATGAAAATCTTATAAATATAATAAAGCATCTGAAAAAAGGCATGGAAGTTGTATTTGACAGCGCAGAAATTAAAGAAGGTGAAACTTCCCCGCCTAAACGTTATAATTCAGGCTCAATGATTCTTGCAATGGAAAATGCCGGCCAGCTTATTGAAGATGAGGATTTACGTGCACAGATAAAGGGAAGCGGGATTGGAACAAGTGCTACAAGGGCTGAAATCTTAAGCAAGCTTGTAAATAAAAGATATATTAAACTAAATAAGAAAACACAGGTAATATCTCCTGAATTTGCCGGGGAAATGGTATATGATATTGTCAATACTTCCATACGCCAGCTCCTTAACCCTGAACTTACTGCAAGCTGGGAACTTGGACTTGCACTTGTGGCAGATGGCAAGGTGTCAGAAGATGAATATATGCAAAAACTTGATGATTTTATTACAAAACGTGTGGAAGGCGTAAAAAATACAAATAATACATATATGCTTAAAAAATATTTTGACGAAGCAGCAGCATATTATAATAACAAGTCTTAATGTTTTTAGCTGTACAATATATGTAGTAATGAATATATTATCTTTAAGCCAGATAATAATAAAAAGAACAGGATTGGAAATTATTATGTATGATAAATTAAAAATTAAAAGATTATTTAATATGGATGAAACTATAGCTGCAGAAATATTTGAAGATGCAGAGTTTCCCTGGGAAGTACTCCCTAAAATTAAGGATTTTACAATAGAGCTTGGTAAAAAATTAAACCTGGATGAGTATGAAATGCGTGGTGAAAATATATGGATTGCAAAAAGTGCCAAAGTTGCACCTACAGCTTCTATTACAGGACCATGTATTATTGGCAGGAGTACAGAAGTGCGCCACTGTGCATTTATAAGAGGCAGTGCAATTATTGGTGAGAACTGTGTCGTAGGCAATTCCACAGAGCTTAAAAATGTGCTGCTTTTTAATAATGTCCAGGTTCCTCATTACAATTATGTTGGTGATTCAATTCTTGGCTATAAATCACATATGGGAGCTGGCTCTATTACATCAAATGTAAAATCTGATAAGACGAATGTAACACTTTATTACGAAGGAGATAAAATTGGAACAGGGCTTAAAAAAATGGGTGCAATACTTGGCAACTATGTCGAAGTAGGCTGCAACAGCGTATTAAATCCAGGGACGATTATAGGGAGCAATACTAATATTTATCCACTGTCAATGGTGCGTGGGTTTGTGCCAGGTAAAAGCATCTATAAGAACAGAGGGGAAATAGTGGAAAAATACTAATATCTGGTTTTTAAGGATATTCTTTTAATTTTACAATATCGGAGTTGAATTATGAACATAATATCAAAGATTTTAATACCAGTTAAGAGGGTGGTGCTTAACACTTCAACATGCAGTGAGAGAAGATTTACAAAGGAAGCAAAAAAGTTTTCTTATAAAAAAGAAATGCTTGCCAATGCTTATAGTACAAATCTGGAAAATAAAATAGAACCTCCTGCATTTTTAACGTATTGCAAGGAAAAGATGGTCAGGATGCTTTTGGAAAAAGGGGAGTATAGTTTCCGGAATATTCTTGTACTCAATAATCCTTATAAGATTTCCCCGCTATCAGCAATCATGGTATTTAATACTGATGAAGAGTGTAAAGTTGAATATACTATAAGGGGACGGCTGGGCTCAGAGGATTATACAAAATGTGATGAAACGGTTACAAAATATCACAGAGTGCCAGTACTTGGCCTTTATGAGGGATGCTTTAATAAAGTCAGGGTACGTCTGCTTAATCCGGATGGCACAGAAATTGATTCTAAAAATATTAAAATCAGGACACCACAGCTTAATGAACCTGTGCACAACTGCGTAAAAATTACTAAAAGCCAAAAACCGTTTACAGGCAGGTTTATTTTTGTGTCAGGGGGGTATAAAGGCGGAGTTTATGCATTTGATTCCAATGGAAATATAAGGTTTGCATTAAACAGGATACCACAGTACTATGGGGTATACCTTTTTAAAGATGGCAGATTTCTCTTTCCTGAAAAAAATATGCGTATTCCTGCATATGGCAATGCGCATACAGTTATTACGCATGAGATGGACATGCTTGGAAGGGTGTATCACACCTATCACCAGAAAAAAGGCATGCACCACTGGGCTATAGAAAAAGAGCCAGGAGGTAATATACTTGGACTTTCAAGCTCCATGACTGATTCTTATATGGAAAATGCCATTGTAGAAATTGACCGCAAAACAGGAGAAACTATTTATGAACTTAGCATGAACGAATTGTTTGACGATACCTATAAAACAAGAAATGACTGGGCACATATAAATTCAATAGATTATATACCAGAAGAAGGTTCAGTTGTTGTTTCCATGAGAAATGTCCATACAATTGCAAAGATTAATCTTAAAAACCGGGAAATTGTATGGCTTATTGCAAACCCTAAATTTTATAAAGGGACAAACGTTGAAAATAAAGTGTTAAAACCTGTGGGAGAACATAACTGGTTTTTCCAGCAGCATGGCATACAGATTGTCCACGATGAAACAGATAATGACTCCTCTAAGCTGCGTGTAATGCTCTTTGATAACCATACAGCCAACAGACGGCCAGTCAAATGGTTTGATAATGAAGAAAAATCATATGTAGTATTTTATACAATTGATGAAAAAAACAGGACAGTTACACAAGATGCCCGTTTCCAGACACCTCTCAGCATAACACGCTCAAATAGTGAATATGATGCAGATAAAAAAGTTGTAAAAGCGATGTGTGCACATTTTAAGCCGCCAATAGACGGATATGATGCAAAGATATATGAATTTGACTATGTTACAAAGGAATGTATTAATGAAATATCATGTATAACAGACTTTTTTTCTGCACATACATTTGACTTTAATATACCAGCAATGGCAAAACCTGTGCCAATAGAAGATGGCATGATGCTTGGACAACTTGTTTCCCCAGTATGTCTTGAAAATATTCCAGATGAGCTGGAAAGTGCTGCTGCTATGCCAGATGACGTATCAGATGCTTTAAAATTCAGAAGATATGGGGATTTAATACAGATTTATGCTGTAGACCATGACCTCGAAAAAATATACCTGTACAGTGATGATACAGTTTTTGTACAGGATTTTACAAATACTACACAGCCTCTTAATGTATTTAAGACACAGAAATATTTTGTAAATATGCCGTTAAATGATATCCCTGCAGGTTCATATAAACTTGCAATACAGTATCTGTCAAAAACATATAAAACAGATTATACAGTAGCATTTGAAAAAAGGGACAATACATCACAGGAATAAAGGCAAAAGAGAAAACTTACAGGAGAAGGAGAATCAAATTATGACACTTGATGAACTGGAAACTGGCCAGAGTGCAAAGGTTATAAAAGTTAATGGCAAAGGTGCTTTAAGAAACCATCTTCTTGATATGGGACTGACCCCAGGAATAGTAGTAACACTTATGAAGGCAGCACCTATGGGTGACCCGGTAGAACTCAGGCTGCGCGGATATGAACTTACTATAAGAATTGCTGATGCAAAAGAAATAGAGATAGAAAAAATAGAGCCATGTGAACAGAAACGGAATGTGGAAAAAAGATATGACCCTATTGCCCATCCAGGTGTAGGAGAACTTGGATGGGCAGGAGATTACCATGCAAATAAAATAGGGGAAGCAATCCAGAAAGGAAAACCTGTCACATTTGCACTGGCAGGAAACCAGAATTGTGGAAAGACAACACTTTTTAACCAGCTTACAGGCTCTAACCAGCATGTTGGAAACTTTCCAGGTGTTACAGTGGATAAAAAAGAGGGCATTATCCGCAGCCATCCAGAAGCAACTGTTGTAGATTTGCCGGGGATATATTCACTGTCACCTTATTCAAACGAAGAGATTGTTACAAGGGACTTTTTAATAAAATCCAAACCAGACGGAATTATCAATATAATTGACACATCTAATATTGAACGCAATCTTTACCTGACTATACAGTTAATGGAACTTGGCATACCTATGGTACTTGCACTCAATATGATGGATGAAGTGCGGGCAAATGGCGGCTCTGTCCATGTTAATGAGCTTGAAAAGATTCTTGGTATTCCAGTTGTGCCTGTTTCAGCGGTAAAAAATGAAGGAATAGATGAACTTGCAGACCATGCAATGCATGTGGCAAGACACAGGGAAGCCCCAGGGCGTATTGACTTTTGTCCAGACAGTGAAAAAGCAGGAGATGCAAAAGGTTCTGTACATGCGTGCATACATGCAGTAGTCCATTTACTTGAGCCATATGCAAAAAAAGCAGAAATCCCTGTACGTTTTGCGTCAGTCAGGATGATTGAGAAAGATAAACTTATAGCCAGTGAACTAGACCTGCCGCCAAATGAAAATGAAGTCTTAGAAGGCATTGTAAGCATGATGGAAGAAGAATCAGGACTTGACAGAAAAGCGGCTCTTGCAGATATGCGTTTTAGTTTTATAGAAAAACTTTGTGATGAAACTATAGTCAAACCTGTAGAAAGCCGTGAACATAAAAGAAGCGTTGCTGCTGACCGGATTCTCACAGGAAAATATACTGCAATCCCATGTTTTATTGGAATTATGGCACTGGTCTTTTTTGCGTCATTCAGCTTTATAGGCGCTGCACTGTCTGACATTATGTCCATAGGAGTTGATGCACTAACAGGGTTAATTAGTAAAGGACTGTCAGTATGGCAGGTAAACCCTGTTGTACACTCACTTATTGTTGATGGCATATGCAATGGTGTTGGAAGTGTTTTAAGTTTCCTGCCAACAATTGTAACACTGTTCTTTTTCCTTTCAATACTGGAAGATAGCGGATATATGGCAAGAGTTGCATTTGTAATGGACAAACTGTTAAGACGTATCGGCCTGTCAGGAAAGAGTTTTGTGCCAATGCTGGTTGGATTTGGCTGTTCAGTCCCGGCCATTATGGCAACAAGAACCCTGTCCAGTGAACGGGACAGAAAGATGACAATTTTACTTACACCATTTATGAGCTGCAGTGCCAAGCTTCCAGTGTATGGGCTTTTTACAGCAGCGTTTTTTCCAAAGAGATGGCGTGGGTTTGTAATGGTCTGCCTGTATCTGTTTGGGATAATCTGTGCAGTGCTTTATGCCATTTTTTTAAAACACAGCAAGTATAAAGGCGAGCCAGTACCATTTGTTATGGAACTGCCAAACTACCGTCTGCCAGGTGCTAAAAGCGTCTGCCATCTGATATGGGAAAAATCAAAAGGGTTTGTACATAAAGCATTTACAATAATATTTGTTGCAACCATAATAATATGGTTTTTGCAGACATTTGACTTAAGGCTGAATGTAGCAGAGTCGTCCGATTCCAGTCTGCTTGCACTGGCTGGAAGCCTGGTTGCCCCGCTCTTTATCCCGCTTGGTTTTGGTGACTGGCGCGTCTCAACCGCACTGATTACAGGATTTGCCGCAAAAGAAAGCATAGTTTCTACCCTTACAGTCCTGATGAACGGTGATGTATCACTGCTTTCCACACTATTTACACCACTGACAGCAGTAGTTTTCCTGGTATTTACGCTTTTATATACCCCTTGCGTAGCCGCAATAGCAACAGTACGACAGGAAGTGGGAAGCGCAAAATCAACAGCAGGAATAGTACTTGCACAGTGTACTATTGCATGGGGCATAGCATTTTTAGTGCATATGGCAGGTGTAGCAGCAGGGCTGGGATAAGCAGCAATTTTTTGGAAAGGAGAGAATTTCCAAGTGGTAAAGGCTATGCTGATATTGTATTTATTCCAAAAAGTGGATGTATAAAACCTGCAATAGTTGTAGAACTTAAATGGAATAAATCCGCTGGTGCTGCCATAGAACAGATTAAAAACAAACATTATACAGATTCACTTGTTTCTTACAACGGTGATATACTGCTTGCCGGTATTAATTATAATAAAAATAACAAAAAGCATGACTGTAGAATAGAGAAAATTAGAAAATACATAAATTAAAAAAATATAGAAAGAAATTATAATATGGCTTATGCATCAATACAAACCAGAGTAGAACAAAGAAAAAAATACGAAAGAAACTTGGATATCAAACGTGAAAATTATGAATTTAAAGTAAAAATGGCATCAAAAGACATTAGCAGAAATGTTAATGTCTTTTTTATGTCCATAAATGGAAAGGCAGATATTATGAAACATATTATTACAGAACAAATATTAGAAAAATATAAGGAACACCTGGAAGCAGAAGAAAAGAGCCAGGCAACAGTAAACAAATATATATGTGACCTGAAAAAACTTATGGCATATGCTGGCGGTCAGGAAATTACAAAGAAACTAATGCTTGCTTTTAAAGAGGACCTCAGGGTAAACAAAAACTATAAACTTTCCAGCATAAATTCCTTTCTTATTGCAGCAAACAGACTGTTTGACTATCTGGAATGGTATGAACTGCGGGTTAAAATATATAGAATACAAAAAGAAGTATTTGCATCTGCAGATAAAGACATATCAAAAGAAGAATATAAAAAACTCGTGCGTGCAGCCCTGAAAAAAGGAAAAAAGAGGCTTGCAATGATTATACAGACACTGTGCTCAATGGGAATCCGCATAAGTGAACTATCCAGCATTACTGCTGAAAGTGTTTTAAAAGGCACAGTAGAAATATACTGTAAAGGGAAACAGAGAACTGTGCTGGTTCCAAAAAAGCTTCAAAAATTACTGCTTCAGTACATCAATGAAAATAATATTGAAAGCGGCATAGTATTCCGCACATCAAATGGAAATGCAGTTGACCGCAGCAACATATGGCGGGAAATGAAGGCACTTAGCGAGGATACAGGAATAGGAAAAGAAAAAATCTTTCCACATAATTTCAGACATCTGTTTGCAAAAACATTTTATAAAATAGAAAAAGACATTGCAAAGCTTGCAGATATACTTGGCCATAGCAGTATGGAAACTACAAGAATTTATATAATGACAACATATAAAGAACACCAGAAACAGTTAGATATGATGGGGCTAGTAGTATATTGAAACAAATTTAAAAACACATATGTTTCAATACTGGGAATTGTGCGGAAAGAATTTAAAAATACAACATAATAAAAATT